>NZ_QOCB01000114.1 GCF_003318165.1 Psychromonas sp. B3M02 | reverse complement strand
ACTTATACCAATCATAGTAAGTAACTGATCTATTTTACTTGTTAAAACAACTTATTTTTTCGTTGTAAGTTTCGTATAGGGAACAACCATTTACATCAACTTACGCCTCAAACTAAGCCATTTTTCCGGCGCAAAATTTAGATCAGTTATTTAATACAATTGGTATAAGAAACGCTTACTTTAGACTTATTATTCTAGAAGAATTTTCCTCTACACAAACAAAAACAGCGCTAAAAAGCGCTGTTTATTTGGTTTGTTAAATTAGGTGGATTATAGACCTAGTTTAGCAAGCTCTTTTTCTACTACAGATACTGGTAGTGGAATGTAACCATCTTTATCTACGATAGTTTGACCTTCCTGAGATAACATTAATTTAATGAACTCAGCTTGTAGTGGAGATAATGGTTTGTTTGGGTGCTTGTTCACGTAAACGTATAGGAAACGAGATAGTGGGTATTTACCGCTAATCGCATTTTCAGTTGTTGCTGCTACGTAATCAGTTCCTTTCTTAGAAAGTGGAACAGCTTTAACACCAGCAACTTTGTAACCGATACCAGAGTAACCGATTGAGTTTAGTGAAGATGCAACAGATTGAACTACAGATGCAGAACCAGGTTGCTCATTTACAGAACTTTTGAAGTCACCTTTACAAAGTGCTTTAGATTTGAAGTAACCGTAAGTACCAGATACTGAGTTACGACCAAATAATTGGATATCTTTCTCAGCCCAGCTATCGCCTAAACCTACATCAGACCAACGTGTAGCATCTTTATCTGCGCCACATTTGTGAGTTGAAGAGAAGATAGCATCAACGTCAGAAATTGATAGACCTTCAATTGGGTTATCTTTGTTTACGAATACAGCTAGTGCATCAATTGCAACACGAACGGCTGTTGGCTTGTAACCGTAATGTTTTTCAAATGCTTCAATTTCTTTAGACTTCATTTGACGACTCATTGGGCCGAATTGTGAAGTACCTTCAGTTAGTGCAGGTGGAGCTGTTGAAGAACCAGCTGCTTGAACTTGAATGTTAATGTTTGGGTATTGACGCTTAAACTCTTCTGCCCAGAAAGTCATCATGTTTGCTAATGTATCAGAACCAACAGATGAAAGGTTACCTGAAATACCGCTTACTTTTGTGTAAGAGTGTAGTTCGTGATCTGCTGCAATAGCAGTTGTCGACATTAATGACGCAGTACCTAAAGTAACCGCTGCGGCTAACATTTTAAGTTTCATTCAAAACTCCATTTTCTACTAAGTTAATTTTTACGATTTGTATTTTATTAGTTATTTAACAAAATATTCATTACGCTTCGTAGCGATGGTGCTTAATATGAACGTGTAATGTGACAATTTCATTACACATGAATTATTTTATTCACAAAAAACAAAAAGGTTTATCGCCTTTAAGCAATAAACCTTTTTTATCAATTGTTTAAACAGTTATTTAAATTTAAACTTTGTTTTTATAAACACGACGAACGAGTGCTAATGGTAAAACAAGTAACCATAACCATAGTGTTGCAGCACCACTTCTCTCGTAATCTTCATCATCGTCAGCCAATGTTTCTGAATCCCAACAGTTCGGGCTATCATCTGGATCCATTGTCGTACTTGGCGTTAGTTTTAATAATACGGCTGTTGCATTAACACTGCTGTTGTAGTCGCTGTCACTGTCATATTGGAAACCTTCAGCTAATACAACCCCGTCATCATTGATTGCAGTTGCACTTTCTAAACGAATTAATGGATGTGTTACTACACCATCATCATCTTCTGTACATAGTAAGTCATCAATAAACCAGCTATCACCAGTTGTATTATCATAAAGGAATGCACTTTGTGTTCGAGGATCACCCCCTACTACCGGATCAGTTTGGTCGTAAGCATCTGCACTACCCACGATTAAGCCGTTTTCATTCATGTCATAACCATAGCTATTTGCACCACGGTATGAAGCACTATCGCCCGCTAAACGTTGTTTAGTTGATAACACTTTAGTGTCCTCTAAAGGAATGCTAATGCTGTCATCATCGATATCGTAAATGAACATTTCGATTGGGTAGTTTACGTTTTTAGTTGAGCCATATTGACGGTTACCCATCACTATATTTTCATCGGTAATGCTTTCTGCCCATGAGTTGTAATAAGTAGAATCATCGTTTTTGTCGTAATCACCATCAGAATCAGATTCATCAGTCGCATCAACAATCACGGTCGGTGTATCATAAGCACCATCATCATCTGGCGTCATGATGATCGCTCGTTGACGACCACCTTCATCACTGTCTGAATATTCGTAAGTTGATACACCTACTGCTACGCCCGAGCTATTAATATCAAAGGCAGCGGCACTGTAAGTCGCGTCACTTCCATCACGCGTGGTGTTATCATCTAACCATTCAGTCGCTAAAGCAAAACCTTCGATTTCAGTAGCGTTACTATCATATTCCCAAGCCCAAGCTTGCGTATCAAACCCAGGACAATTCACTAAGTAGTTTAGATCGTCTAAATCGTCTTCATCACCTTCATTGTAACAAAGGTCAAAATAGTCACTATCGCCACCCGCTAATGATTTACTTGCATTACCAACAATCAGCGTTTTAGTATCACCGTTATTATAAGTCACATCACGCATGCGATAAGCGCTACTAAAACCACCTTCGTCGTCATCAAATGCTGTTGGAATTAATGAGATAGTGGCGTAACTTGTACTTGGGTCAACAATAAAAGCACGACGAACGTAATCACGCTCTCCATCCGTGTATGGTCCAGAACCATAACCTACGGCAAAGCTGCCTACATCAGAATCAACAACGTCAGTTATTTTAACGTCAGTATCATCGCCAAAACCTTCTATTTTTACATTGTTAGTCGCGGCTAAGAAGTAACTCTCAGCATCTGTCTCATTATTGTCTATCTCAGCACTCGTAGTACGCCAGTCTTGATAACCATTTTCATAGCTTGCGTCGGTGGAATCTTCACTACCGTAATAGATCAGCTCACAGACATCATCGTCATAGAAACATTCTTGGTTGAAGGTAAAAGGCAGACCAATATCAATATTTTGATCAAGATCTGCTTTTAAAGCATAGACCCCCACGGTATCGCCTTCTTCAGTAATCGCAGATGGAAAAGGCCCATAATTACTACCGGTCGTGTCTGGAGACAAAATCTCATATTCATAATAAGAAGAAGTCGCAGCCCAAGCACTACTGGTTGATAGTAATGCTATAACTGAAATAGCTTTGCTGTAATTCATGTTAAAATCATTCTCCGTTTTGTAATTCGTCTAATTCTTCCCAACGGCTAAAAGCATTTTCTAGTTTTTCTTCTGTTTCTGCTAATAGCGCTAAGAATTGGTCAGCTTCTTTTTTATCTTTAGTAAAGAACTCAGGTGTATTAATCGTTTCCTGTAACTCTACTACTTTCTCTTCTAACTGCTCGACTAATGCAGGTAAACCATCTAGTTCAAGTTGAACTTTATACGATAGCTTTTTCTTTTTAGGCGATTTTACCGCTGCTTTTTCAACTTTTTCTGGTGCTGGTTTTGTTTCTTTCACTGCTTGTACTGGCGCTTCACTTTGCGCTTTATGGCGAACAGCATCACTATAACCACCCACAAATTGTTGAATATTGCCATTACCATCAAAGAACCAAGTATGGGTTACTGTGTTATCAACAAAACTACGGTCATGGCTCACTAATAATAATGTGCCTTGATAGTTCGCTAACAACTCTTCCAATAACTCAAGCGTTTCGACATCGAGATCGTTGGTCGGTTCATCAAGAATTAAGAAATTACTTGGTTTTAAGAAAATTTTGGCTAATAACAGACGATTCTTTTCTCCACCAGATAATGCTTTGACCGGAGTACGGGCACGATCAGGATGGAATAAAAAGTCTTGTAGGTAACCGAGGACATGACGTTTGTTGCCATTAATTTCAACTTCTTGCTTGCCTTCAGCAAGGTTATCAACCACGGTTTTTTCTGGATCTAATGCATCGCGGTATTGATCAAAGTAAGCCACCTCTAATTTAGTACCACACTTCACTGTCCCTTGATCAGGTTCAATATCGCCCAGTAATAATTTAAGTAACGTACTTTTACCACAACCATTACGACCTACTAGGGCAATCTTATCGCCACGCATAATAGTGGTATCAAAATCGCGTACAATGCGTAGATCTTCATAACTATAAGACAAGCCTTCAGTTTCAAAGATGATTTTGCCTGAACGTGCCGCTTCATCCACGACAATTTTAGCTTTACCTTGCACGTTAACGCGCTCGGAGCGTTCTTGGCGTAATGATTTTAATGCACGCACACGACCTTCATTACGGGTACGGCGGGCTTTAATGCCTTGGCGGATCCATTTCTCTTCAAGGGCTAATTTTCTATCAAATTCCGCATTTTGCTCTTCTTCGATACGCAATGCTTCTTCTTTCGCAATTAAATATGCTTCATAACCACCCGGCCATGAACTTAACTTGCCACGGTCGATATCAACAATACGTGTTGCTAAACGACGAATAAATTCACGGTCATGACTGATAAATACAATCGAACCATTAAATGACATTAAAAACTGCTCAAGCCATTCAATGGTACCGACATCCAAATGGTTGGTAGGCTCATCAAGTAATAATAAATCAGGGTCATTCACTAACGCTTTAGCTAATGCAACTTTACGTAACCATCCACCTGATAGTTGATCTAAAGTAATTTCAGGGTTGATCGCTAATCGATCAAGTATTTGATTGATTTTAGAATCTAGTTGCCATGCATCAAGCTGGTCAATTTGCTCTTGAAAACGTTGTAATTTATTAAGTTGTTTTTCACTACAATCTTCAGCAACAACACCTAACTGTTCGTGGTATTGGCTTAATACTTTACCCGCATTTTCCATACCTGATGCCACATAATCATAAGCACTCATGACACTGGCAGTTGGTGGATCTTGCTCTAAACGAGCGACTTTCACATCGTTATTGATCAATAATGTGCCGTCATCAAGTTGAATACGGCCATCTAATACTTTTAATAATGTCGATTTACCTGCGCCATTACGGCCCACTAAACAAACACGTTCATTTGCTTCAATAACTAAGTTTGATTTATCTAATAATGCACCGCCACCAAAGGCCAGTTCTGCGTTATGTAATGTTAATAATGCCACGTTAATTCACTCTCGTTAATGTGTCTTTATCTTATGCTTGCTAGGTAAACACCTATTTCGTTCCGCTAACTAAATCTTCTAATTAGCATCGTGCCAGCTATCGTAAGATACAAATTGTTGTATTTATTGAACGTCAAAAGGCCAATCAATATTGGCCTTTATGTGTTGTCATGTTACCACTGCAAATTGTGGAATTTATTTAATGCCATGACCTTAATCGCGTTTAGTTAATAACCAACACTGATGAATTTTATCATTGCCTTTAAAATCTTCTGGAATAGACGCTTTGCTGATATCTTTCACATAAAAACCTAGCGCTTTAATTGCTTCGATATCTAGTTTAAATCCACGTTTATTGTTTGAGAAGATGATCTCACCTTTTGAATTTACACGTTCGCTTGCCGCTGTTAGTAAAGCAACATGATCATCCTGAACATCAAACACATCACTCATACGTTTTGAGTTTGAGAAAGTGGGCGGATCAATAAAGATCAGGTCGTACATTTCATGGGCATGTTGTAACCATTTAATACAATCTTGTTGGATAAACTCATGTTTACCTTTGATGCCATTCTCTAGGAAGTTTTCTTGTCCCCAGTTTAGGTAAGTATTTGACATATCCACACTGGTAGTTGATTTCGCACCACCTAATGCAGCATGTACAGAAGCTGTTGCTGTGTAACAAAATAGGTTTAAGAAATCTTTGCCTGCGGCCATTTTGCCTAAACGTAAACGCGTAGGACGATGGTCAAGGAATAAGCCTGTGTCTAAATAATCTTGCAAGTTAACAATGATTTTAGCCGGCCCTTCTTGCACCACTAGACGTTGCTTTTTGCTGTCTAATTTTTCGTACTGTTGACGCCCTTTTTGGCGTTCACGTACTTTGATAATCAATTGATCATCGGTTAAGTCCAATAGGTAACGCGTTGTTGAAACGATATCTAAGAAACGACGACGTACTTTTTGTGCATCAATCTCTTTTGGTGCGCGATATTCTTGAATAATTAAGTATTCGTTGTAGCGATCGATCGCCACATTATATTCAGGTAAATCGGCATCGTATAAACGGTAACATTGAATATCTTCACGCTTAGCCCATTTATCTAAACGTTTCATATTTTTCAGTAAGCGGTTAGCAAAATCTTCCGCATAAATCGCAGGTTTAATCTGTTTAACTTCTTTAAACACTAATTCAGATTCAGACTCTTCAGCCATTGGGAATTGTTGCGCCGGTGTAATGGTTCCCCACGGGTTATCTTCCGTTGACTCTTTATAAACTACGTCAGCTTTTTTAGGTGTTTTAGTTGGTTTAGCAGTTGCTTCAACTTGTTCCGTTACTTCGACGTTACGCTTTGGAGAAATTCGGTAGTTTTTAAGCACACATTCAATCGGACCATTGAAGAATTTATAACTACGTCCAGCACGCATACCAAGACAGCTTAGTAGCTCAGTATCCATCGCGAACATGCTTAAGTTCCAACCTGCAAAGGCATCTTTAAAGTGGTGACCAAGCTCAGTATACAAGGTAATAGTGTCACTGAAACCACCTAAACGCTCACCGTATGGCGGGTTTGAAATCAGCATACCCGTTGTTAACTCTTCCGGCGGCATCACTTTTTTAGCATCTTGGACGCTAAATTCAATTAGCTCAGCGACACCTGCACGTTGTGCATTTTGACGTGCAATACTGACCATATCTTTACTTAAATCTGATGCATAAAAACGCGCATCACAATCATTAACAGCACGTTTACTGTAAACTTGTGCGCTTGTTTTAAGCGTTCTCCAGGTTTCTGCATCATGCTGCTTCCATTGCTCAAAACCAAATTTATCACGTAATGTACCCGGTGCAATGTTCAATGACATCATCGCCGCTTCGATCACTAACGTGCCTGAACCACACATAGGGTCGAGTAGCGCTTCACCTTTCCAACCACTGCGTTTAATAATACCGGCCGCTAATGTTTCACGTAATGGAGCTTCACCCGCAATAGTACGGTAACCACGCAGGTGTAATGGTGAGCCAGATAAATCAAGGTAGATTGAGGCTTTATCTTTGAATAAACGACCATTAAAACGGATATCAGCATCTCGCTTTTCAACGTTTGGACGTTCATCAAATTTCTTACGGAAGCGATCCACAATGGCATCTTTAATTTTTAATGCGCCAAATTGAGTATTACGGATCTCATCATTGCTTCCTGAGAAATCGATAGAGAAGGTTTTATCCACGTCAAAGTGGCTTTCCCATGGAATGTTGCTACAACCTAAGTATAAATCCATTGGGTCGATCACTTTGAATTCACTTAACTTAAGCAAAACACGAGACGCAAAACGCGACCATAAACACACTTGGTAACCTTGCTCTAATGAACCGTCAAAGCTAACACCACCAGCAATTTGCTTAGTATTTTCAATACCAAGATCTTTAAGTTCTACTTCTAATAAAGGCGCAAGCCCTTTCGCTGTTGGGATAAAATAACTGAACATAGACGCTCTCATGCAATTGTTGAATAAAAAATAGCGCGTATTATACCTTGCAAAAAGGATTATCCCTATGGAATTTTCAGCTCTTTGTTAGTGATGATTAATCGATGACTTTTAGCTTAGCTGATATTAACTTCAAAAATATTACACAGTATTGCTTTGACTTTTGATTTGTTTGATAAAAGATTAAGAATTAATGAGTTAAGTTTTGTTCTGCAAAGGAATTAAAGTGAATTTTGATAGCTTGCCTGAGTCTAAAACAAGCCTTAACCATTAGATTAAGGCTCATTCAATCACTTTTATAAGGTTACAAGACTAGCTTTTTAGCAGCTTGACTGTGCCGTGCTTGCATATCTGCAAGATCATGGTCCATCAAGTACCCAGATTTTACTTTCCACTCACCCGCCACCATCACAACATCTGCTTTATGTGCACCACATAAAATTAATGCAGCTAAAGGGTCGTGTGCACCAGAAAAGCGTAGTTCATCCAATTTAAACAGGGCCAAATCCGCCTGTTTACCCACCGCTAATTCGCCAATATCATCACGTCCTAACACTTGTGCAGAGCCTTTTGTTGCCCAATACAAGGCATCAAGGTGTGAGACTTCGTCTGCTTGATAACGTAATCGGTTAATCATCAGCGCTTGGCGCACCTCTTGAATCATATTCGAGCCATCATTAGAGGCAGAGCCATCAACGGCCAAGCCTACTGGTGAACCTGCTGCCTGTAACTCCTTAGTTCTACAAACCCCAGAAGCGAGGATCATATTAGAAGATGGACAATGCGCGATGCCAGTTTTTGCAACACCCAGTCGTTTAATCTCTTGGTCATTAAAATGGATGCCATGGGCAAGCCAAACATCCGATGATAACCATCCCACAGACTCTAAATAATCAAGTGGACGTAAGCCAAACGTTTTTATACAAAAACTGTTTTCATCCTCTGTTTCAGCTAAATGTGTGTGTAACCGTACTTGGTTGTGACGTGCTAGTTTGGCCGTTTCTATCATGAGGTCAGTGGTTACTGAAAAAGGTGAACACGGGGCTAATGCTAATTGTACTTTAGCGCCGTCTCCGCGTTGATGAAACTGAGTGATCACGCGTTGGCAATCATCCAAAATGGCAGCATCACTTTGTACTGTTGATTGAGGTGGTAATCCACCATCCTTCTCACCTAAGCTCATAGAGCCACGTGTCAGCATCACACGGTTTCCAATCAGTGTTGCTGCGGATACTTGAATATCTATCGCTTCAGTTAATGCCTCAGGAAAAAGGTAATGATGATCAGCAACGGTTGTACAGCCTGACAATAACAATTCAGATAACCCTAACTCTGTCGCCGCATGTAACATATCTGGTTGCAGTTTTGCCCAAACAGGATATAAGGCTTGCAACCAAGGAAATAGGCGCTTGTTTAACGCAGGTGGGAATGCTCTGGTTAATGTTTGATAGAGATGATGATGAGTATTGATTAAACCGGGCAGTAAAATGTGCTGAGTCGCATCAAAATATTGGTCGATATCATGAGTCGGCTCACTATTTTTTGGTACTAACTCGATGATGATTCCATCTTTAATAACGATCCCGTTACTTGCATCTTGCTGATTAGCTGTGAAAGTGGAAAGTGGTTTTTTGATCCATAGTGTTGTAGACATCTGTTCACCTTTATATAAATAGAGCGAACGATAATGAGGGATATTAAAGCAATAAAGCTAAGCTGCTCAGTCACCTACTGCTAACTCATTCAATCACTAAGCCTTTATATTTAGCTTAATTGATTAATAAGGCAGTTATATCGTCGCGATATAATAAATAGCAGTGACTTGCGTGTTAATCTGCTGAGAGATTACATTGTATCTATTTATTGATGAATTAACATACAATTATTGATTAAGTCGTTAAATTTAAACAACTAAGCTTTATCAACCGAAAGCTTCACATCAACTCGATGCATAAAAAACGCTTCAGATAGAAGCGTTTTTAGGGATGCTATGAGCCATAAATGCTTATTTATTTAATAAGTATTTGATACGTGTTTTCAGGATATCTGTGGCGATACGATTTTTACCACCACGAGGGATGATGATATCAGCGTGTTGTTTAGAAGGCTCGATAAACTGTAAAAACATCGGTCTTACGGTTTTTTTATACTGCTCCATAACAGAGTCTAATGTTCTGCCACGTTCCATAATATCACGGGTTAAACGGCGCATTAAACAGATGTCTAATGGAGTATCAATGAAGATACTTGCATCAATTTGTGAACGCAGTTTTGAATCTGTTAGTAATAAAATACCTTCAATGATAATGATTTTTTTAGGTGATAAGTTAATCACTTCATCGGTGCGTGTATGTTCCGTGTAACTGTATACAGGAATTTCAACTGATTGGTTATTTTGTAAAGATTCAATGTGTTGCCCTAACAATTCATGGTCAAAGGCTTTTGGGTGATCGTAATTGGTTTGCACACGCTCTTCCATTGGCATGTGTGATTGATCTTTATAATAAGCATCTTCAGAAATGATACCTATTTGATCTGTTCCTAACTCCTGACGAAGTTCATTACAGATGGTATGTGCAATCAAACTTTTCCCTGAGGCAGAAGCCCCTGCAATTGCAATAACGACACAGTGATTTTTATTCAAAATTGACCTTTATAAATGTATTAAGTTTAGTCGAAATGGCATTAACATGGTTCATCACACCATGCAGACATTAATCATACCGGTGACACCAATCTGATTAAGTAACTAGAACCATCCCTCAGTATAGAGTGATAAATTTATTGTGCTGGGTAAGCACGATTAACAAAATAAGCTAAAATACTGCCACAAATTAAGCCGCCAATATTAGCAAAAAGATCCATCCACTCACCGTAACGGTTTTGATAAGGTTGGATCAATTCAATAGTGCCGCTGAGTAACGCAAATAATAGAACAATAACCATCCAGTAATTTGGTTTTTTCAGCATTAGTGGAAACACTAAAGCACTATAAGCTATAAAATGATGTGTCTTATCAGTACCAGGAACAGAGGGTAACTGTTCCATTGGAGTCAGTGACAAAAAGATGATTAATGAGGCTAATATAATTGATAATATAACCCAACTGTTTCTAATTAACTGCAATAGTAACCTCATCGTTCGTATCCAGCCTTTACGCCATCAATTCAGCTAATTCTGCTAATAGCTTATGTTGCTGATCTGTCAGTTCTGTTGGTGTAGGGATCACCACGTTATAAATTAAGTCACCGACTGAATCACTGTTCATGGCTTTAACACCACGGCCTTTAATTCTGAACTTACGTCCTGCCTGTGTACCCGCTGGAATTTTCAGATTAATGTGTCCGGTAAATGTACGTGCTTTAGCGGTTCCACCAATAGTAGCCGTTGGGAAATTAGTTGCTAAATCACAATATAAGTCATTGCCTTTGCGAACAAAAAATTCGTGTTCCAATAATTCAACTTCAACAAACAGATCTCCACGAGGAGCGCCTAAAGTCCCTGGATTACCTTGTCCAGCAACGCGCACCCGTTGACCTTGATTAATTCCGGCAGGAATAACCACACCCAATGGGTTAGTTGTATTAGGCAAACGCACTTCTTTAGTACAACCCTCTACACACTCTTCCAACGTTAATTCCACTTTTAGAATAATATCTGAGCCGTTTTTAGGTTGAGGACGACGCGGTTGTTGTCGTTGTTGATGACGTTGTCCAAACATATCGCCGAACATATCATTAAAATCACCGCCTTGGCCAAAACCACCCTGACCAAATCCACCACGTCCACGTGCTTGGCCATTTTCAAAAGCACTGTGTCCAAAGTCGTTATATTGTTCACGTTTTTCAGGATCACTTAAAATTTCATAAGCATCTTTTACTTCACGGAACTTTTCTTGTGCGACAGGGTTATCTGGATTTCTATCTGGGTGATACTTCATCGCCAGTTTTTTATAAGCTTTTTTAATCTCTTTATCAGATGTTGTTTTACTAACACCCAATACTTCATAACAATCACGTTTTGACATTCTTTTCTCGATAATTCCAGGGTAATAACATAATGCACATCAAAGCGGGCGAATTATAACGTAACTAATTTAAAATCACATAAAAATTGCGACTTGAAGCAGACAAAGTGATCTCACTTTATTACGTTATATATTAATCAATTAACCTAATCGCTTTTAAATCACTTTATTTTTTATGTATAAAGTTATGTTTTTAAATATAAAAATAGTTATTTCAAAGACACTAGTATAAAAACTAATCCGTTTCCTTTTTTATTCGCTTAAATAATCAGCAAAAATAAACAATAAGTAAAACTTATAGATAAAATTTAAATTACAATTAAAACCTATCAATTGTATTCGTACAAACGTTTATATTTTTCAGCTAAACCTCACTATCATCCATGCACTTGTTACGAAAATGTTTAAAGGAAATAAATGTGAAACATAAATTTAACTTATTAGTACCTATTCTAGGATTAGCTTCCATTTTTAATGTCAACGCGGAAGTAATGACAAAAGATAATGGTGCAGCGATTGGAGATAATCAAAATTCATTAACTGCGGGCCCTAATGGTAGTGTGTTATTAGAAGATGTTCACCTGATACAAAAATTACAACGCTTTGCCCGCGAACGTATTCCTGAGCGTGTAGTGCATGCGCGTGGTACAGGCGCTCACGGTGTTTTTGTTGCTTCTACTGACTTTACTAATGTCACCACAGCAGCACCGTTTTCTAGTAAAGGTAAAGAAACACCAGTGTTTGTGCGCTTTTCATCGGTGATCCACCCTAAGGGGAGCCCAGAAACATTGCGTGACCCAAGAGGTTTTGCAACTAAGTTCTATAGTGATCAAGGTAACTGGGATCTAGTCGGTATTAATATCCCAGTATTCTTTATCCGTGATTCCATTAAATTCCCTGATATGGTGCATTCACTTAAACCATCTCCAGTTACTAATATTCAAGATCCTAACCGTTTCTTTGATTTCTTCTCTCATGAGTCTGGGTCAACTAATATGCTAACCCGTGTATTTAGTGATAACGGCACACCAGCAAGTTACCGTGAAATGGATGGCTTTGGTGTTCATGCATATAAGATGATCAATGATGATGGGGACGTAAGATATGTAAAGTTTCACTGGAAGAGTCATCAAGGTATCCATAATTTAGATGCAGACCAAGTGAAAGAGGTGCAGTCGATAGATACACAACATATGACACGTGACCTTTACACCAACATTGCCGAAGGTAACTTTCCAAAATGGGATTTATATATCAAAACATTAAATCCAGCTGATTTAAATAAGTTTGCCTATAACCCATTAGATGCGACTAAAACTTGGGAAAATATAAAAGAAACAAAAGTAGGCACGATGACGTTAAACCGTATTCCAGATAACTTTTTCCAAGAAACAGAGCAAGTGGCGATGGCGCCTGCAAATTTAATTCCTGGTATTGAGCCTTCTGAAGATCGTTTATTACAGGGTCGTATCTTTTCCTATGCAGATACTCAGTTGTATCGTTTAGGGGCTAACCATCAACAATTACCCATTAACCGCCCTGTTGTACCTGTGGTCAATTACAACCAAGGTGGCATAGGTAATGTTGGTAATACACAGTCAGATATAAACTATCAACCAAATTATGAAGGTGTTGCTGAAGATGCAAAAGCACTTCATAGCACACCTAAACTGGTAGGCAAGGTACAGCAAAAAACGATTTATAAAACATTGGATTTTGCGCAAGCTGGTGACCTTTACCGTTCTTATACTGCTCAACAACGTACTAACTTGATCCGTAACTTATCGGGTGATTTAGGTCAGGTAAAAAATAAACAGATCCAACATAAAATGTTAAGTCACTTTTACAAAGCCGATACTGAATATGGAACACGTTTAACGGAAGCAGTTAACGGTGACCTTGAGAAAGTAAAAGAGATCGCAGCAACATTATAAATAAATGAATGGGTAGGTAATAAGGTGAACATTAATAACATCACCCCTACCCCTTTAAACAGGTAAAAAGAGGAAAGGTATGTTTACTATTAAGTTATTAATTTCGATTAATAGAGTAAAAAAATCAAATTGGGTGTTTGCTAGTACCTTTCCTCTTCTCTTATTCTCTGTACTCACTCCCAGTGCATTTGCACAGGATAAGGACACAACACAAAATAGTACCTATACAGATTTAATGCCCTATTATTATGCAGCTGCTCGTACAGGTGATAATGAAGTGATCAACGAATTTCTAAAGGCTGGGTTACCTGTAGATATAAAAAATCATAAAGGTTACACCGCATTAATGATTGCAACTTATAATGGTCAAAAGACAATTGTAAATAGCTTAATTGAACATGGTGCCAATGTCTGTGCACAAGATAATAGAGGTAATACCGCATTAATGGCTGCTGTTTTCAGAGGCGAGTTAAGCATCGCTAAGACTTTAATGTCTGAAGACTGCGATGAAAATCAACAAAATAAAGCTGGTCAAACAGCAGTGATGTTTGCGACATTATTTGGTCGTGAAGAGCTACGTACCTTATTAGTCAAACGTGGTGCAGATATTAACTTAGAAGATAATAGTGGTAACTCAGCGGTGAGTATCGAACAGGCTAATCAGTAACTGGGTAGGATAGATCAGGTTTATCAGTGAGCGTTTTTACCTTAAAATTTTCAGGGTCTGCAACATAACGACTGATACAAACATTACAAATACATTGCTTATCTTTTACTGCTTCAGCTAACAAATCAATTAAACCTTGTGGCACCACCACTTTGTTACACCAACAGTCTTGTTTAGCGCTCACATCACAGCGGTTTTGATGTAAACATAGTGGGCAAATTTGTTTATTCACTTAAAAAACTTATTTATTAAAAGACAACACACTCCAATAGTAGAAACGTGTTGTTAATGAAAAACTAGTGACTGCTACATCCATTATTTTCGCATGCATCACTATGCACATGGTCTTCTTCAGAATGAGCACTTGAGTAAGTCGCTAATAGCTCACTACTTGGACTATATTCATCCTCACTACCTGCGATATAACGAAGATGCTCCCAGGCCAGCATATAAGCAAAAAATAAACGGTGTTGTCTTTTAACTTGAATGTTTTTGGCATCAAATAACTGGCTACCCGAATACCCTTGTAAAGACTCAATAATATTCACAAAACGCAGCCATGGCTGTGCATTGTTTTTAACAGGTTTGAAGTTGACTTGATTAAAAGCAAGAAGCGCAATCCAAAAATGTTTACTCGTTTCTTTTTGTTTGATTTTCTTTGCTTGCTCGACAAGTGAAAAAAAGCTGCGCTCTGTTGTTTGTTCAATCTGCAAATAATCTTTTAATTGCTTAATTAAATGTAATTCCGCTTGATAGAAAAAAACGGCTAATGATACAGGTTGTTGCGCCTTAAATTGTGCAACGAAATTTTCAAAACTGTTTTCCACAGGCTTCTCCAAAAGATTAAATCTATTCAATCGCTAAACAACTTCTTGCCTATTGAATATTGATAACCGCGCTTTTTTAAACACGGTGCTCTAGGTAACCAAAAGCCGTTAACATCGCTTGCTCTTGGAATTTTTTAAGACCTAATTCCACAGCCGTTGGCGAATTTTGTGCTTTTTTAAGGCCCTCTTTGATGTAGTCAGGCGTGATCACTTGTACATCTAAACCAGCAATCAGTTGTAAAGCCCCTTCGATTTTAAAGCTTAAAGTGTGACCAGCAAATTTACCTTTTAATGCACGTTGACGAATGATCACTTTATCGACTTGGTAATCTTTCATTAATTGTGCGAAATCAAACTGAAACTTTTTAAGAGGTTCAGTATTGATAGGATCAGTTAATGTTAGTTTAGTTGTACGCACAGGCGGCACATCGTATAAACCATTTTTATATTGCATGATTGCAATAACGGCTTCGTTACCTGTTAATTCAACACCACATACTCTCATTGTTTTTCCTTCTTTCATTTATTGTACCGATCACTTAAACACAGTAATCAGTATTATTTATTACATATATAATAGCAATCACACTAAGTAACTGGCCTATTTTACTTGTTAAAATAACTTATTTCTTCGTTGTCATTTTTAGAACAACTATTAAAGAATTAATATCTTTTGGTTAATTCTCCGCTAGACTATTAACCAAGTTAATCGTCGAAAGGCTTAAATTACGCCTCGAACTAAGTCATTTTTCCTGCGTAAAATTTAGATCACTTATTTAATGCAATTACTTTAGGCGATAGTATATTCGCCAAAACACAAAAGCCCTAATCAAAGATTAAGGCTTTAGATAAATTATAGATTGTTCTGTATTACTTATCTTGTAAACGCAGGTTAATCATTCTTAACGTAGCACCAATACCAGCAATAACTTGGTTGGTATTCACCCCACGAGTTGTGAACTGTTCCCCATCATCTTCCCAGGTCACTGAACACTCAGTTAAAGCGCTTGTTTGACCACCAGGCGGAATACGTAACTCAAAGTCTACTAATTCAGGGAAAACAAAGTCATGTTCATTAAGTATTTTTTTCATGGCTTTAATAAAGGCATCAAAACCACCATTACCACTGCCGCTGGCTTTATGAATTTTATCATTGACACGCACGCGGATACTTACCGTGGACTCTAAATCTAAACCTGAATTGATAGAACAATTCAATAATTCAACGTTATTAAAGTCATTACGTTCTAATAAATCCGCAATAATAAAGGGTAAATCATCTGCCGTGATGGTGGCTTTTTGATCGCCTAATTGTACGATACGTTTCAACAGTTTTTTCTGTTGCTCTGCATCTAAATCAATATCCATCTCTTCTAGGTTTTTAGCTAATGACGCTTTACCACTCATTTTGCCTAAAGCATAACTACGTGAACGAGCAAAACGTTCAGGCGTTAACGCAGAAATATATAACCCACCTTTTTTATCACCATCAGCATGAATTCCACTGGTTTGTGTAAATACATCAGCACCAACAATCGGTGTATTATCAGCAATACGTTTGCCAGAGAAATTTTCTACTAGCTTACTTAAGTTATGGATTTCTGATTCATCAATATTTACTTTTTTACCCAGCTTATCCTGCAAGACTACCGCAACTTCTGTTAAAGACGCGTTACCTGCACGCTCACCTAAACAGTTCATCGTACAATGAATTGAAGATACGCCAGCTTTTACAGCAAACATCGCATTCGCAGTGGCTAAGCCATAATCATTATGCGGGTGGAAATCGAATTTAAGTGTTGGGAAACGTGTCACCATATCACTCAAACTAGCAAAGACTTCATCGGGAGACATCACGCCTAATGTGTCTGGTAACATAAAGTGCGTAATACCAGCATCAGATAACTTTTCAAGCATCTCATAAACATATTCAGGGCTGTCTTTGTAACCGTTTGACCAGTCTTCTAAATAGATATTGACTTTTAGCCCTTTTGACAACGCATAATCGATGGTTTGTTTTACATCGGTTATATGTTCATCTAATGATTTTTTCAACTGCTCAGAGCAATGTTTTAAACTACCCTTTGCTAGTAAATTAAGTACTTTACCACCTGTGTCCGTGATCCAATCAACACTCAATGTATGGTCAACAAAACCCAACACTTCAATGCGGTCAACCAAACCTTCTTTGGTTGCCCATTTATTTAATTGTGCAACAGCAACTTTTTCACCCTCAGAAACACGTGCGGAAGCCACTTCAATACGGTCAATTTTAAGTCTTTGCAACAACGCTTTTGCTAGGCTCACTTTTTCAGCGGGAGAAAATGAAACAGCTTGCGTTTGTTCTCCATCGCGTAATGTTGTATCCATCAACTGTACAGTGACGTTATCTTGAGTCATTGTTTACTCCACTCTAAATTACTCGGTAAAAACTTATTGCACTATTGCATTTATGGCTAACAATGAAATAACCAAATTAACATTCTTCATTAAGACATATAGCCTTATTAAATCAAACGCTTAATGCAATAAGTTTTCGATAAAAAAGGCGCAACAGGTGCGCCTTTTTTGATTGTAACGAACTAAAACAGATTAAGCGCTAGGCCATAACCATGGAAGACGTTTTTTGTGCTCTACTTCATAAGCAGAGATTTCTTTTTCGTGTTTTAGTGTCCAAGCGATATCGTCTAAGCCTTCAAGTAATGATTCTTTACGGAATGCATCAACTTCAAAAGAGATAGATAAACCACCTGGTGTTGTTACTTTTTGAGCTTCTAGATCAACAGTAAATTCAACACCTTCGTTTCCTGCTATTTCAGCCATAAGCGCAGCAAGTTGCTCATCAGTAACCACGATAGGCAGAATGCTATTTTTAAAACAGTTACTAAAGAAAATATCAGCAAAGCTTGTAGAAATAATAGTATTAAAACCGTAGTCAGCGATTGCCCAAGGAGCATGCTCACGAGATGAACCACAACCAAAGTTTTCGCCAGCAACTAAAATTTTAGCACCTTGGAAAGCAGGTTTATTTAATTCAAACTCAGGGTTTGGCGTGATGTTATCCGCAAGGAAACGCCAGTTATGAAATAAGTTGATACCGAAACCAGTACGTTCAACTTTTTTCATGAAGTTTTTTGGGATGATTTGGTCTGTATCAACGTTACTACGATCCATTAACGCTGCGATACTTGTATGTTTAATATATGGTTGCATTATTTTCGCCCCTATTTCCAATCTCGGATGTCTACAAAGTGACCTGCAACTGATGCTGCAGCAGCCATTGCTGGTGATACAAGGTGAGTACGACCACCTTTACCTTGACGACCTTCGAAATTACGGTTTGAAGTAGATGCACTACGTTGACCATCTTTTAACTCATCGCCATTCATTGCTAGACACATTGAACAACCTGGATCACGCCATTCCCAACCTGCATCGATAAATATCTTATCGATCCCTTCTTTCTCTGCTTGGTCTTTAACTGGGAAAGAACCCGGTACAGCAAACGCTTGTACGCCATCAGCAACTTTTTTACCTTTCAGTAATTCTGCAGCTGCACGGAAATCTTCAATACGGCCATTAGTACAAGAACCAATAAACACAACATCAATATGGATATCAGTCATTTTTTGACCTGCATCTAATGCCATGTATTTAAGTGCACTTGCACAAGCTTGAGATTTAACTTCATTAGTGAAGTCAGATGGTGATGGAACAACACCTGTTACTGAGATAACTTGCTCTGGAGATGTACCCCAAGAAACTTGTGGAGCAATATCTTCTGCTTTTAATTCGATAACAGCGTCAAACTCTGCGCCTTCATCAGAACTTAGTGATTTCCAGTATTCAACAGCAGCAGGCCAATGATCACCTTTAGGTGCGAATTCTTTACCTTCTAGGTAATCGAAAGTCACTTGGTCAGGTGCAACAAGACCGGCACGTGCACCAGCTTCGATAGCCATATTACACAGTGTCATACGGCCTTCCATTGTTAGGTCAGTGATCGTATTACCAGCGAATTCCATTACGTAACCCGTACCGCCAGCTGTACCTGTTTTAGCGATAATTGCTAACGCAATATCTTTAGCAGTTGAGAAAGCAGGTAGTTTGCCTTCTACTTTTACTAACATTGTTTTTGCTTTTTTCTGTTGTAATGTTTGTGTTGCCATTACGTGTTCAACTTCACTGGTACCAATACCAAATGCAAGTGCACCGAAAGCACCATGTGTTGCTGTGTGACTATCACCACAACATACAACCATACCTGGATGAACAAAACCATGCTCAGGTACAACGATGTGAATAACACCATTTTGGTTACTGTCCATACCGTAAAGATTGATTTCGTTCTCTTCACAGTTTGCAGTCATTGTTTCAACTTGTTTTTTAGCGATTACATCAACAATATTAAAACGATCTTTAGTTGGAACACAGTGGTCAATTGTACCTAGAATACTATGCACGTTACGTACTTTACGGTTTTGTAGACGAAGGCCTTCGAAAGCTTGTGGGCTTGTTACTTCGTGCATTAGATGTCTGTCAACAAACAAAAGCGGAGAGCCAGCTTCTGGTTCGTGAACTAGGTTCGCATCCCAGATTTTTTCATACATTGTTCTAGTCATTGTTTCCCTTACCACACTATTAACCAAACCAAACATATTGGAGTCATTTATATTGAAGCAAACAGGTACTCGTAAACTGTGGTTAACATAATTACTCATCACATTAACCACAGTTTACGTCGCCCATTTTTTACTGAATCTAAACTGACCAAATATTGAATGGAGTTGGTATTACTTAAAAATCTAGTTACCGGTTTGCCTATATTGCTAATACGAATGATTATCAATAAGCAGATGTCGGTGAATTTGTAAAGTCTTATTCTAATGGATCAATAGCAAACCTACAATATATCGACTCAAATTTGTGCGCTATCCCTTTATATGTTTATGCAATATTTAATACTTTTTATGCATTTATAGTGGCTAATCACAGAAAAAAGATAATCAATATTCTAATAGAAAAAATTCAACATTTTCCGTAAGATAAACGCCATATTAGAACTTAAATTAGGCTTACAGTTGATGCAATTTGATATCATTACTACCCAGGCACAACTATCTGAATACGTAAAAACTTTAGATAACTCCCCTGTCTCTCTCGATACTGAATTTGTGCGCACGCGCACTTTTTATGCCAATTTAGGCTTATTACAAGTTTCTCAAAATAAGAAGATCACCTTAATTGATCCTATTGCTATTGGTAATATCGACGCATTTTGGCAAGCCATCGATAATAAGCACTGTATTTTACATGCCAGCAGTGAAGATCTTGAGATCATCAAGCAACAAAAGGGCGATCTCAATATTACTTTGTTTGATACACAGGTAGCTTGCGCTTTCTTAAACCAAGGTGCTTCATTAGGTTACGCTAAGATGGTGGAATCCATCGAAGGTGTTGTATTAGACAAAGGCGAATCACGTACTGACTGGTGTGCTCGTCCATTAACAGCAAAACAACAAGTGTATGCGGCAGCGGATGTTTTATACCTAGAGCCTTGTTTAACGGTATTACAAGCACAACTGGAAGAGAAAGGCATGACTGACCACTTTCAAGAAGAGTGTCAGACTATCCTTGACCAAAAAATGCAAGCAGTTGATCCTGAAAAAGCTTATAAAACATTAGATAACCTGTTCCAGTTAGATAGACAAAGTCTGGCGGTCATTAAAGCGTTAGCGAAATGGCGCTTAAAAACCGCACAAGCACGTAACCTTGCGCTTAATTTTGTGGTTAAGGCTGAACACCTATGGTTGCTGGCACATTATCAGCCAACTAGCTTTAATGATTTAAAACGCTTAAAACTAGCGCCTAGTGAGATCCGTATTCATGGTCAGCAAATTTTAAATATCATTGCAGATGTTGTACAACAGGATCCTGAAACGTTTCCAGATTTAGTTACTCGCTTAATTGATTTTCCAGATTATAAAAAATCACTAAAAGCGATTCGTGACAAAATCAAAGCCTGCGCGGAACGTCATGAACTCCCTGTCGAATTGATCGCCTCAAAACGTATCATTAATCAATATTTAAGTTGGTGTTGGAAATTAACTGATGAGCAACGTTTAACAGCGAGCAAACCTAAGCTATTAACTGGTTGGCGCCATCAGATGATCGGGCATCAATTAGATTACGTTATCAGCCAATAAACCGTTTATGTTGTTAGGAAGTACACCAATATAAGATGTAACCCAATAAATTGAGAAATGCGATGCACACAGAAACGACCTTAGAAACTGAACAAAAAGGCTGGTTAGCAAGCTGTAAAATCTATCTACAAAAACGTGTCGCTATTTTGTTTTTTCTTGGCTTCTCCGCTGGTTTGCCGATTTTATTGGTCTTTTCTACCTTATCATTTTGGTTAAGAGAAGCAGGAGTAAGCCGAGCCAGTATCGGTTTCTTTAGCTGGATTGCCCTCGCCTACGCGTTTAAATGGATTTGGTCACCTTTTGTTGATCGTTTATCAATCCCCTTGTTAACACAATGGTTGGGTCGACGTCGCTCTTGGTTATTGCTTTCTCAACTAGCCATTGTGTTAGCCATTGTCGGCATGGCCCTAAGCGATCCACAACAAAACCTAGCATTGTTTGCTGTTTGTGCTTTAGTGGTGGCTTATAGCTCTGCTACACAAGATATTGTGATCGATGCGTTTCGTATTGAGTCTGCCCCTGAAAGATTTCAAGCTGCCATGGCAGCTGCTTATATGACAGGGTATCGTTTAGCCATGATCATGGCTGGCGCAGGGGCTTTAGCGATCGCTGCATTGTCGAGTGAATCAGAAGCTTATCAACTATCTGCTTGGTCATTATCCTACTTTGTTATGGCTGTTTGTATGATAGTGGGCATTGTAACCACTTTTGTTGCCGATGAGCCTGAACAAAACCCAGAAAAACAACACGCCTTAGAACAGCGTCAACAAGCAATAGAAGCAAAATTACAGGCATCTCAATTACCAGGAATAGCTGCCCGTTTTATCGCATGGTTAAATATTGCGGTGATTGCGCCCTTTACGGACTTCTTTAATCGCTATGGCAAACACGCATTACTGATACTCATTTTAATTGGTAGTTATCGTATTTCAGATATTGTAATGGGGATCATGGCTAATCCATTTTATGTGGATATGGGATACACCAAGGGTGAAGTTGCTGCGATATCCAAAGTCTTTGGTGTAATAATGACCTTAGTGGGTGCAGGGTTAGGCGGTATTTTATTAAATCGTTATAGCACTTACAGCATCTTATTTTTAGGTGCATTCTTAGTTGTACTGACCAACCTTATTTTTGCTGTCCTCGCTTTTGTGGGTAAAGACTTAACCTTATTAACTTTAATTATCTCCATGGATAATATCAGTGCAGGTATTGCCACAACGGCCTTTATTACTTATATATCGAAACTGACTAATATTGAATTTTCAGCCACACAATATGCTTTATTTAGCTCTATGATGCTTTTGTTTCCTAAGTTTATTGCTGGATTTTCTGGGGTATACGTGGATAGCTTTGGTTATGTGAACTTCTTTATTGCCTCAGCTTTGATAGGATTACCAGTGTTGGCTTTAATCATGTTGTTAAAAAAAGTGATTGAAGCCTAAACCGATAGGATGTTGCTCCCGATTGGAGCAACATCTTTTGCTTATTGATCTACCGAAATCTCACCAGATTCACTGGCTTCCCCTTGCATGATCATGATTTCAACACGACGGTTTCTATTTTGTGCCGCAGCACTATTCCCTTCCACCAGCGGTTTACTATTAGCATAACCAACAACGAGCATTTTTTTACTACGAATCCCGGATACCTTCAACATCTCCTGGGCAACAGAAACAGCACGTTGCGCGGAGAGATCTAAGTTTGAGCGATACAATTCAGACTGAATAGGCTCATTGTCAGTATGCCCAGCGACGGTAACCACACCGGGAATATCCACTAATATATTGGCAATTTTTGCAATAACTGGTCTAAAACGTGGTTGTAAAAATGCAGACCCTGCTGGGAATGCCCCTTTTTCTCTAACGCGAATAATAAGTTGCTGCCCTAGCGCTTCAATCTCAATGGCACCATCTTCAATCTCTTCACGTAGATCTTCTGCAACCTGTTTGGCTAATGCCTGCTGTTGGGCAGGACTTGCCGTTGAAGCCTCTTCGGTTAACTCTAATTGTTGTTCAGAAGGATCAGCCGTTGACTCAGCCGCTTCCGCCGATAACACCTCTTTAGTTTTTTCATTCACTTCAATTGCAGTTTCACGGACCGGTACATTTTGTTGTGCCCCTGACTTTTCACTATCACCTTCTTGAAAATCGAGTGTGGTCTGCGTTACCTCAGTGGTACGTTGCATTATCACTTCAATGGGCGTTGGATCTGGCTTACCGGGTCTAAACTCTTGAGCTATGATTGATGTCCCTTTGGGAATATCTTTCACCTCTAGTTGATTTTGTACACCAAAGGCAAAGGCCATTGAACCCGCGATCTGTTTAAACTTTAGTACATCCATTTCAGAGAATGACAGCAATAGTACAAAAAAACACATCAATAATGACATCAAGTCAGCAAAGGTTCCCATCCAAGCGGGTAACCCTTCCGGTGGACATTTACACTCTTCTTCCATTACTCACCCCCAGCGTCTGCATCGCCGTTGCTGCGTTTAGATTCAGGTAAATAGTTACGTAACACACCTTCAATAACACGTGGGTTTTGTCCATCTTGAATACCTAGTACACCATCCAAAATAAGACTACGATTAAGTTTTTCTTCTGCCGCTCTTAACTTCAGTTTATCGGCAATAGGCAAAGCCACCATGTTGGCAACGACCGCACCGTATAAAGTGGTCAATAGTGCAACCGCCATCGCAGGACCAATCGATTTAGGGTCATCCATATTAGACAGCATGGCTACCAAACCGATTAAAGTACCGATCATGCCCATCGCAGGCGCAACATCACCAAAGTTTTTAAAGATATCTGCTCCTACTTCATGGCGCTCTGCCGTAAGGCGAATATCATTCTGTAAAGTTTGACGTACTACATCTGCATCATGGCCATCCACCAGCATATCTACGCCTTTTTGCATAAATGGGTTGGTTATTTCAGCTTCCTCTAACGCCAAGAAGCCGCCTTTTCGAGCCGCATCAGCCATCTCTACGGTTTTGATGATTAACTCATCAGGTGACTCAGTTTTAAACATAAAAGCTTTCATGGCGATTTTGACTGCACCAAAAAATTGACCAATGTTGTATTTCATCATGACCACAAAGGTCGTACCGCCAAAAACAATCAAAATAGAGGTCACATCGATAAACATATCAATGGTGCCACCTAACAACATTGCCATGACAACAAAGCCAAAGGCACCTATAATCCCAACCAGCGTTGCTAAATCCACAGATTAATCCTTTTAAAATTTATTAGTTATCCAACATTTATTAGATAGTATAGCTATTTATAGTTAGTTTGTAGTCCAAATATAGATATTTAAAACCAAGATTATAATGAAGCCCCTAAACAGCTTACAAGTTCACTTTTTCGCAATTATTTGTATGCCTTAGTTTGACATCCTTATCAGTCACGGTAACCTTGCAGAAAATATAGAAAAGAGATCCCCCATGGCCTTAAAAAAACCTGAAAATATGCAGTACGAAGAAGCAATTACAGAACTTGAGCAAATTGTTCTACATTTAGAGGCTGGTGATTTACCCCTTGAAGATGCATTAAAGCAATTTGAACGTGGCATCGCATTATCTCGCAGTAATAATCAGAAACTTCAGCATGCCCAACAACAAGTTAGCATCTTAATGCAAAATGATGTGCAAGCACCATTGCAATCATTTGAAGAATAATTTTTGCTTTACTTTTCTCATACTAAGTAGCCTACATGACACAATTAACTTCAACGATGAAGCAATTTCAGGCGCGTGTAAATACACAGCTTGAACAACATATTAACCATGCCACTAGTCCCGCGCCTGCTTTAAATGAAGCAATGACCTACGGTGCATTATTAGGCGGAAAACGCGTTCGCCCTTTTTTAGTTTATGCCGTCGGTAGCATGCTGGGTAGTAGACTTGAAACACTTGACCCTATCGCCTGCTCCATTGAATGTATTCACGCTTATTCATTAATTCATGATGATTTACCGGCGATGGATAACGATGCGTTAAGACGCGGGCACCCGACTTGCCATATCAAATATGATGAAGCCATGGCGATTCTTGCTGGTGATGGCTTACAAACTCTAGCCTTTGACATTTTATCCACGGAAATTGAGGGTGTAACAGCGCCAGCACAATTAAAAATGATTAACACTTTGGCTCGCGCTTCCGGTGAAAAAGGCATGTGTGCAGGCCAGGTCTTAGATATTGCTGCAGAAAATCGCGCCACTTCATTAGCTGAATTAGAAGCGATCCATAATGCTAAAACCGGTGCGTTGATTTTAGCCGCTGTGCAAATGGGCGCACTCACTAAGGTGGACATTACGCCCGCTGAGTTTGATCTATTAACCCGTTTTGCTCGCGCTATCGGTCTCGCTTTCCAAGTACAGGATGATATTTTAGATATTACCAGTGATACTGCAACTTTAGGCAAACCTCAAGGGTCTGACCAAGCATTGAATAAGTCAACTTACCCTGCTTTGCTAGGTTTAGAGGCAGCTCAACAAAAAGCCCAAGACTTATATCAAGAAGCACTTCATGCTTTATCGCAATTACCTTATAATACTCAGTTACTCGAGTTGTTTTCTCATTACATCATTAAGCGTGACAAATAAATATGCCATTGGATTTAAGAAATTACCCGTTACTTGCAAATATTAATTACCCAGAAGATCTGCGTTTATTAAAAAAGAGGCAGTTACCTGCGTTATGTGAAGAGTTACGTCAATTTTTATTAACCAGTGTAAGTCAAAGCAGTGGTCATCTTGCATCAGGTTTAGGTGTAGTAGAATTAACAGTTGCTTTGCATTATGTTTACCACACCCCTTTTGATCATCTTATTTGGGATGTGGGTCATCAAGCCTACCCGCATAAAATACTCACTGGTCGTCGTGACCAAATGGAAAGTATCAGACAGTTTAAAGGTCTTCACCCTTTCCCATGGCGAGAAGAGAGTGAATACGACGTACTTAGTGTTGGCCATTCATCAACTTCAATTGGCGCTGCACTTGGTTTAGCCATTGCAGCTGAAAAAGAGCAGAAAGGTCGTAAAGTCGTTGCCGTGATCGGAGATGGTGCAATAACTGCAGGTATGGCCTTTGAGGCGCTAAATCATGCAGGTGCATTAAACAATGACATGTTAGTGGTGCTTAATGACAATGAAATGTCCATTTCAGAAAACGTGGGTGCACTAAATAATCATTTAGCGAAAATACTCTCTGGTGATTTATATACTCAATTCCGTGAAGGCAGTAAAAAAGTACTGTCTAACATTCCGCCAATTAAAGAGTTAGCCAAGAAAACCGAAGAGCACTTAAAAGGCATGGTCTCACCGGGGACTATCTTTGAAGAGTTTGGTTTTAATTATATTGGCCCAATGGACGGACATAATGTGATAGATTTGGTGGATACCTTACGTAATATGCGTAATCACCCTGGTCCACAATTCCTGCATATTATGAGTAAAAAAGGTAAAGGCTATAAACAAGCTGAATTAGACCCTATTACTTATCATGCGGTACCTAAATTCACTCCAGATCAAGCTTTACCTACGCCTAAACCTTGTGCTCCAACCTTCTCAAAAATATTTGGGCAATGGTTAAACGATATGGCAGATAGTGATCCTAAATTAACTGCGATCACGCCTGCAATGCGTGAAGGCTCAGGTATGGTTGAGTTTTCTAAACGTCACCCAGATAAATACTATGATGTCGCCATTGCAGAGCAGCATGCTGTGACACTAGCGGCAGGCATGGCAATTGCGGAGTTAAACCCGATTGTAGCTATCTACTCTAGCTTTTTGCAACGTGGTTACGACCAACTTATTCATGATGTTGCGATTCAAAACCTAGGGGTTTTATTTGCAATTGATAGAGCAGGTATTGTCGGTGCAGATGGGCCTACACACCAAGGTGCTTACGATTTAAGTTTCCTACGTTGTGTGCCAAATATGACTGTCATGACACCGTCTGATGAGCAAGAATGCCGTAATATGCTTTATACCGGTCACTTACTCAACACCCCTGCTGCTGTTCGTTATCCAAGAGGAAGTGGTACTGGTGTGCCGATAGAAACTCAAATGAGCGCACTGGAAATTGGTAAAGCCAAGTTAGTGAGAGAAGGTGAAGGTTTAGCTATTTTATGTTTTGGTACTTTCTTACAAGCAGCAATACCAGTGGCTGAAAAGTTAAATGCTACTTTAGTAGATATGCGCTTTGTAAAACCTTTAGACAAAGCCTTATTAACACAACTAGCAAGCAGTCATACACAGGTAGTCACTATTGAAGAAAACAGTATTGCTGGCGGTGCAGGATCGGCAGTGAATGAGTTTTTACTCAGTCAAAAATTCAACGGGCAACTGTTAAATCTAGGTTTACCAGATACCTTTGTTGAACAAGGAACACAGGCTGAAATTTATCAAATGTTAAAATTAGATAGCGAAGGGATTGAAGAGCAAATCAACGCATTCTTTTCATAATTACTTTATTACCATTGAATGAATGGTTTTAAAACGATAAAAAAAAGCAGGGTTACCTGCTTTTTTTGTGTCTATTTTTTAACAATAACCAAAAGATGCTCTGCAATATTTACTTTTCTTTTTTACTCGATATTTCTAGCTGCTTTTTAATCTTAAACAATGACCAATAAGGTATGCCATTACTAGAGAAAATCTCTTGCAGATTAAACTTATCATTTTGCGCCCAAATTTTGTCTTGATAAAATAGTGGAATCACCCAGTTATTTTGTTGTAGCGATTTAAAGTAACCGGCCTGTGATTTAAAGTTATTACTCAAGCCCTGCTGTTTAAATTTATCCTGGAGATAATCAGCTAGGTCACTGTCTAAAAATAGATTCTCAAACATATTATCACGACTCATTAAGCGCGTTTCCCAAGTGGAAACAGTAAGGTCGTAATACAAGTTAGTATTTCGCCAAATATCATCAGAATCTATCTCTTGAACCACGACTGTAATGCCAATTCGCTTGAGCATTTTAGTTAACGCTTCAGCCACTTTTTTGGTATTGCCCAAATCATCTAACTTTACTAACAGTGACATGGTTTTAGGTATATCCATGGTACTGATTAAGGCTTTAGCTTTATCCAAGTCATACTCAGGCATGATCTCTTTACTGCTATTATCTTTACCGCCCATTAAGGTGTTGTCTGCTAATGACATCACAGATGGGTGTACTTGACCATTATCTTTCAGAATATACTTAAGCATGCCCTGTTGATTAATCGCTAGATGAATGGCTTTACGGGCTTTTTCATTTTCTAAGATGGGCGATAACTTATCATTAATGGTTAAAAAGATAACATCCGAAGATGGCACTTTGACCAAGTTTTTTACCGTATTCTCTTCAAGGTCTGCAGCGGTCTCATTAGGCACACCATAACTCACTTGCACATCATCAGCTAACAGTGCAAATAGTCTCGATTGCGGTTTATTAATGCGCATAAAGCGGAAGAATTTAATCTCCGGTTCGCTATCCCAATAATGAGGATTTGCCACTACAACAATACCTAAAATCGGATTGTATTGCTGTATCAAATAGGGTCCAGTTCCCGAGATGGGTAAGGTTTTAACCGGTGGTAATATAATCGAAGGAGACGTATCTAACAGGTTGGCATGACTTTGGTAGAAGGTTGAATCCAATACAAATAAGTTAGTTAAATGATCTAATAATTGAATATCCGTTAAGCTAGAGCGAATATCGAAACTAAACTGCTGGGTTGCTTTCACCCACTCTAACTTGCTTAAAAAACTAGTATCTGATTGTCGCTTCGCTTGCTCAAAAGACCAAATCACATCTTTAGAGGTTAATAAATTTCCCGTATGAAAATGCACATTTTCTCGTAGAAAAAAACGTACTGTATTTTTATCTAAACGTTCCCAATGATCGACTAAGCGCCCTTGTAGATTTTTGTGATCATCCCATCGAAATAAAGGGTCAAACAACAGGTGCTTAAATTGCAGGCTCATTAAAGAATCATCGGCAAACGGGTTAAATGAAACCGGCGTTTTATCAATGGCGACGGTAATCGCTTGAGGGTTAAAAACGTTTTGGCTTTGCGCCAAGCTGCCTACCGAGTAGAGCATTGAGGCCATCAAAATCCAACGTAATAACATATTTACCCCCAATAATGCATGATCAAAAATAAGCCTATTGCCGCAAATATACCTGCCACAATATCATCTATCATAATCCCAAAACCGCCTGCTACTTTTTTATCTAACCAGCTGATCGGATAAGGTTTGAGTACATCAAAAAATCTAAATAAAATAAATCCAATGACAATCCAAACGAATGGTATATCTAAACTACTATTAACGTCAGGATACATCAATAACACCGGAAACATAGTGATCCAATAACCGACAAATTCATCCCAAACTATCGCTTTATGATCATGCACTCCCATCGCGCGACTGGTTACTTCACAAAACCAAAAACCGGCTAAGCTAGTAACAATTAAGATCACCAAGTAGGATTCAATATTAAGCATTGCCAATAGATAAAATAATGGCACTGCCGCTAAGGTACCAAATGTACCAGGTGCTTGTGGTGCAAGACCACTACCAAATCCGATAGCGGCAAGATGAATTGGATTAGAAAGTTTTAAGCCGTTTAAATCATCACGATTTAACATGATTATGTTACCTTATTTAAAATGATCCCAACCAGTATTGTCTAATACCACGGGTTGTTGTTGATGAGTGAATGAGATTGCTTGTTGAGTCATTAAATGCCTAGTATTACCAGTTGATTGAGATGACGCTGTAGATAAAGGGGTTATTTTGCCAATCTCAAAACAAGCTAATGCGTCTTGTTGCGAATGGCCCGCTAAATGCGCTTTGAATGCTGATAGCTTATGTGCAGGAATAGTAAACAATAACTCATAGTCATCTCCACCACTTAATGCATATTTCCACGCTTGAGATTGACTTATATTACCCAGTTTTACTTCCTGTTGCATTGCGGCTGAAAGCGGTAGTTTTTCCAATTCAATTTGCGCATGGCATTGTGATTTATTCAAAATATGGGTCAAGTCTTGACTTAAGCCATCGGAGATATCAATACAAGCCGTTGCATAACTCGCTAATTGTTGAGCAAGTGTCAAACGAGGTTCAGTTAACTCCAGCGCATCAATAAAAACTTGTTTATTCTGCAAAGAATTGCCTTCATCTGCTAATAGTTTAATCGCTAGGCCTAAGCCACCGTCACCTAATGCGCCACTCACGCAAATCAGATCACCTGCCTGAGCACCTTGTCGTGTTAAGGCTTTACCTTTTTTAACCAAACCTTTCGCAGAAACCGTAATCGATAATGGGCCCTTCGTGGTATCACCACCAATCAATTGCACCTTGTACTTATCCGCTAATGCAAAAAAACCACGACAAAATTCACTTAACCATGTTTTATTAACACTAGGTAAGGTGATCGCCAAAGATACCCATTTAGCCTCTGCACCCATCGCTGCGATGTCACTTAAGTTGACCGCCAAGGACTTATACCCTAAACGATAGGGATCAACATCTTCAAAAAAGTGTATACCTGATACTAAACTGTCTGTGGTGACCGCTAATTGTGAGCCTGCTGGGATATCCAAAATAGCGCAATCATCACCAATGCCAATGCTAACACCTTGATCCCCTTTTATTGGACGCTCAAAGTATTGCTTAATGATATCAAACTCGCCTTGGCTCATTTTCTTTTTAACGACAGTGTAGGTTTATTTTTTGTAGTGTTTGTATTGGTTGTTTTCTTAGCATTATTAACAAACACTTTTTTAGTTTTAGGCGCTGATTTATCAAACCGTTTACCGCGATTATCTGCCGACGGCTTATTTCGTGCTAATTTAGCACTATTAGCCTGGTCAGTAGATTGTTGTTTTGGTTGCGCTGTATTCACAGCGGTTTTAGAGGAGCCTGCAACCGCGGTATTAATTTCTGCCATCTCTTGTTCAGACAGATTACGCCATTGACCCGCTTTTAGGTTTTTTAAAGTCACATTCATGATGCGAGTACGTTGTAAACGTGTCACTTCATACCCCAAGTATTCACACATACGGCGAATTTGGCGGTTTAAACCTTGGGTTAAAATAATGGTAAATACAAAGCGACTTTCTACTTTTACAATACACGGTTTGGTAATTGTGTCTAAGATAGGTACACCGCGCTGCATGCGGTCAACAAAACGTTCACTCAGAGGTTGGTCAACCGTCACACGATACTCTTTATCATGAGCATTCTCAGCACGTAGGATTTTATTAACTATGTCACCATCACTGGTTAAAAATATTAACCCTTCTGAAGGTTTATCCAATCGCCCAATAGGAAAGATACGTTCCTTATGTTTAATTGCATCGATGATATTGCCATAAACATTACGCTCAGTAGTACAAGTAATGCCAACTGGTTTGTTATAAGCGATGTAAACACGGTCTGATTTATTATCAGCAATCTTACTAATACGTTTACCATTAACAACAACAGTATCACCAGGCTGTACTTTAGTACCTAATTCTGGCACTACACCATTAATTTTGACTCTATTTTGCTCTATTAATTTGTCTGCTTCACGTCGAGAACAATACCCCGAATCACTGATAAATTTATTAAGACGTTTTTCGGTATCTTGACTCACGGTAAACCCCAATGCTATTAATTAATCACGCTCTAAGCGCCGTATTAAAGCATAATCAGGAAGTTAACGGAAATGAAATGAGCGGATATAATCGCTAGCAAACCTAATATTAGTAGGCTGATAGCGATTTTTTAATCAAGAGATTAGATTATAGCATTTTTGCTTTGTATAACTAACGATGCAAAGCTCCCTCTATACAGTTTCAACGGTTTCTTTTTTACTATCATGAAGTTCGCCAGGGGTAATATCGGACCAGCTAATATCTGGTTTCCAACTTTTAGCCCAAGGTAACACCTCATTGGCAGGCATTGGGCGTGCTATTCCATACCCCTGAGCATGGCAGCAGCCTAAACGTAATAATGCAGCACCATGTGCTAACGTTTCTACTCCTTCTGCAATCACATCTCTTTGGAACGCTTTTGATAATCCCATCACCCCTTCGACAATCGATAAATCATCAGGATCATCTAACATTCCCAGGATAAAGCTTTGATCAATTTTAATTAACTCAACGGGTAAACGTTTTAAATAGGTTAATGAGCAATAACCTGTACCAAAATCATCCAAAGCAAACCCCACACCTAGCTCGGTGCAGGCTTGCATGATCTTAGCAACATCTTCAATATCCTGTAATTCGCTGGTTTCCAGTACCTCTAATTGCAAGAAATGAGGAGGGACATTCGGCTGAGCTTGTAATAATTCACCTAAGCGCTCGGCAAAGTTTTTTTGCTGTAGCTGTTGCGCATCGATATTAACACTGACAATGATATCAACGCCTTGCTCACGCCAACTGGCTATTTGTGCTAATGCGGTGATGATCACCCATTCACCTAACTCAATGTTTAACTGGTGTCTATTAATGATAGGTAAGAAAGCGATTGGGGCTAATAAACCACGTTCTGGATGCTGCCAACGGATTAACGCTTCAGCACCAACTAATTCGCCTGTTTTCATATTTACTTTTGGTTGGTAATACAGAACAAACTCATTATTTTGTAAACCTTTACCGACACGAACTAGCTTCTCATGGTGACTTTTGAGTGCAATATCTTGCTCCATATCAAACAGGTAATATCGATTTTTACCCTCTTGTTTTGCACAATACATAGCTTGATCGGCATGACGTAATAATTGATCTGCACTTACCCCATCATGCGGATAAAATGTCACCCCCATACTCGCCGATACTTTTAAAGCATGCTCTTCAACTATGACTGGTTTTCTTATGGCAGCTAACATCCCTTCTAACAGCGACTCACAATTCTCTTCTTTTTCTAAATTAGCAAATACCGCTACAAACTCATCACCCCCAAAACGCGCTAACGTATCACCATTACGTAAACTGCCTTGGATTAACTTCGCCGCTTTGACCAATAACTCATCACCCACGTCATGACCATAGGTGTCATTAACTACTTTAAAACCATCTAAATCTAAAAATACCACGGCTAAGAACTTATCATTTACATCACAATTTAACATGGCTTGTTTTAAGCGATCAGCAAGTAAACTACGATTTGGTAAACCAGTTAACACATCATAATGTGCAATATGCTCTAAGCGTTTTTGTTGTTCTTTAAGATCTGTAATATCTGTGTATAAGGAAATATAGTTTTTCACTTTATTTGAGCGGTCATAGACAGTACTAACGGTTAATAATTGTGGAATAATTGCCCCACTTTTATGTTGATTCCAAATCTCACCTGACCAAAACCCTTTTGTAGAGATACTATCCCACATCCCTTGATAAAAGTGCTTATCATGTAGCCCTGATTTTAGAATGTTATTACGCAGGCCGACTACCTCTTGTTTCTTATAACCACTTAAGGTGGTGAACGCTTCATTGACATCAATAATATGATTATGTACATCAGAAATAACAATGGCTTCCTTAGCATGGGTAAACACACCTGCAGCCAATCTTAGCTCGTCTTCGTTACCTCTTCTTTCAGTAATATCAGTACCAATTGCATAGATAAATTTCTCATCCATGGAGGCAATAGATGACCAGTCTATGGTTCTAAACTCACCACTCTTTGTTACATAGCGATTTTCAAAAGCAATGATTTCTCCACCTTGGCTAATACGTTCAATCTCATATAAAGTCTTTTCACGGTCATCAGGGTGTATTTTATCGAGAATAAAACAATCCATTAGCTCCTCTGACGAGTAGCCCAAAATATTAGCCCAGCCATTATTTACCTTTTTCACATAACCATCAAAATCAAGAATAAGGTGCAATGTCATTGGTAATTTAAAAAACTTATCCAAGGTATCTTGGTTACGTTTATCTTCAGTAACGTCTTTGATTAAGGTTGCGATCTCCTCGATTTCATTATTATTGTCTTGAATTAAGGTGTTATACCAATTACAAAAAATGACTTCGCCTGTTTTAGTGACATTCTCAGCGCTAAAAAATGTGCCTCCTTTATTTTGTAATAACAATGCATAATGCTCAGCAAATTCATCTCTTAATTCTGGAGCCACAATTAGCGTCATAATATGAGTGCCTAATGCTTCATAAGCTGAATAACCAAATATAATTTCTGCCGCTCTATTCCATTCCGTACAGATAAAATCAGTATTCCAACCTATTGCACCTAATGGCGTGTTTTGTAAATGTCGAGACAACTTCTCTTCACTTTGCTTCAGGAAAAACTGACTAACTTTTAACTGTTGCTCGGTATCTAAACGAGTACTTGCCATTTTGCTAAACTGTTGTTGTAAGTCAATCAGTTCAGTGGCGCCGGTTAGGGCACTTAGATCATCCTTATGCCCTAATGCTAATTGTTGTGTCGACGTTTTTAATGCGTTGAGCGGTCTTAATACACTCCTATTAATCGCCACAATAGATAATACAATACATAGGATGATAAAGAATAAAATAGTAGAGAAGATTTTGAACAAGCGGTTATCAATAGTCTGTAATGCTTCTGAAAATGGGATACCGATGATCATTTTAACTGGCGTATCGTCTTCAACATTCATTAAATTTCTACTGACAAAAATTCTTAAATGTCCTTGATTATCTTCTAACATAGATGTCTGCTCACTCGCACTGGCTCCAAAAAAGTGTTGAATGGAACCGATAGCGACACCTAATAGATCTTTTTGTGCTGGGTAAGTTGCAATAATATTATCTTCATGGTCAGTAATATAAGCGACGGCATTTTCTGGTAAATTTGCATGCGCTAATTGTTGACTCCACCAGTCTAAAGAGACAGCTGCCACAGCAACCCCTTTCACTATATTCTCTTGATCAACAATGGGATACGCAAAGTTGATAGTAGTCGTATTCGCAGCACGATCGACCTGAAATCTACCAACGGAAAAAACACCAGTAGCAATGGCTTGTTTAATATAAGGTCGATCAGCAACGTTAACAGACGTTTCTAAGGGCAATGCAGTACAGGTTAACTCCCCTTTGCTATTAGGAGCCCCGAGGTTCACATAGTAATCGGTTAAATGGTGTAAGTTAGCGAGAAACTCACTACATTGCGCAGTGTCCGGAGAGAGTAAAACAGTATAATTTGATAAACGTTTAAGGAAGCTTTCGGTCTTTTGTAATATTTTTTCTTGTTCAGCAGTAATGTTATCGGCAATGGCCACCGCACTTAACCGAGCTGTATCTATTGCAGTGTTACGCTGTGAGGCAGCTTGAACAAAAATAGCGACAACTCCGGGCAAGGTCACCAAGAAGACCAAAAATAATAGTCGAGATTTTAATGTCTGGAAATATTCCATTATTTATATAAATCCTTTCGCTTTGTTACTGCCCAGATCGATGATACTCATCAATTATGCCTAATATCAGTAAATCACTACGTTTTAGAAATAACCTTAACCAAACTGCCCCCTACTACCACTCCAACAAGATCAAAAAACTGCCTAATAAGATCAGTAAATCCAATTAACAATATATTCGGAAAGTAACTAAAAACGGAGCTGTTTAAAATTTTTCTACTTCGATTAAGATCACTGTGCTGTAATTTTAGACAAAATTACTGAATATGACATATAGAAATCATATTTTATTAATGATAAAGCATTGAAATCAAATTTAGCTGATTAGAACCAAAAGGTCTATAAAACAATATTCTAAGTGAGTCATTGATTATAAATAATGTGAGATTGAAAAGTTGATGCTTACGTCGTTTAAAAGCGAGAAAGTAAAAGTAATAGCAGAATAAGGACAAATAAAAGGCAAAAAAAAAGCTTCGCGATTGCGAAGCTTTTTCTTAGAATTGGTGCCCGGAGCCAGACTTGAACTGGCACGCCTATTAAGCGACGGATTTTAAATCCGTTGTGTCTACCGATTTCACCACCCGGGCGTTGCTTTGAAAGTGTTCTCAAGCAAGTGAGGCGTATTATAGAGAAGTTACGGCTAAGCACAACCCCTAAACGGTAATAAAAACGAAATAATTAACTGACCGCTTACATTTTCAACATATTGATATTAAAAGAACAATTATTGTTTCATATTTAGACATATGGAGATAAACCTTGTGTGTTCTAGACTTTTTTACTCACCCCGACTAAAACGCTTTAAAACAAAATAATAAAACTGTCATACATTAACTGCATATTATTAGTTAGACACTGACTACTTAGAGAAGCACCATGAAATATAATGTAATTACTTCCGTTATTCTTTGCTCCACCCTGTTAAGCCACACAAGTATTGCTGAACAAAAAACATCATCGATTAAATTAGTCGAGGCTGGCCGATATCACGCAAATATCTTTGATCAAAGCGCAGCAGAGATTGTTAGCTTTGATAAAAAAACACAACAAACCTTTGTTGTGAATGCCCAATCTGGGCAAATAGATGTGATAAATAGCCAAGATATTGATCACCCTACCTTAGCTAAACACCTAAACGTAAAAGGAGATATTAAACAACATCTCAAAGCACAAGCTGGCGCAGCCAATAGTGTCGCTGTTTATGATGGGTTATTAGCAGTGGCTATTGAAGCAAAAAATAAAACCGATAAAGGCTGGGTTGCATTTTATAACACACAAGACCTTAGCTTTATTTCAGCACAAGTCTTAGGTGCTTTACCTGATATGGTGACTTTTACCCCCAATGGTAAACAATTGCTTGTTGCGCTTGAAGGCGAACCTAGTGAGAAAAACTATGCCATTGACCCTGAAGGCGAAGTTGCGATAATCGATATTGATTGGCGCAATCAAGGGTTAATCACAACAACACAATTGCTCAACTTTAGCGCCTTTAACCGAGGAGCTAGTCGCCATAATACCTTACCTCAAGGTGTATTATTTAATGGTTATCAAGCAACGGTTTCACAAGACCTAGAGCCTGAATATATCGCTGTTAATGAAGACAGTACAAAGGCCTATATTGCCCTGCAAGAAAACAACGCAATCGCCATTATTGACCTTAAACAGAAACGTATTGAAAGAATAGTCGCCCTAGGTTTGAAAGATCATCTATTAGCGGGCAATGAACTAGACGGAAACGATAAAGATAAAAAAGCATTATTAACTAACCAAGCCTTACTGGGTATGTATCAACCAGACTCTATAGCAACAGCCCGTATCAATGGTATTGATTACCTTCTTACAGCCAATGAAGGTGATGACCGCAGCGATTGGGTAAGTGGTTTATCACAAGCGGAATGTGAACAAGGCCATTTTTATTACCACTTAGAAGATCAAAGTTGTGCCGATGATATTAAATTAAAAGATGCATTTTCTAGTGATGTTTATCAACCTAAATTATCTAGCTCGCAGTTAGACCTAACTCATTTTGCCAAGAGTGGATCATTAGCCAATACAGTTAACCGAATTAAATTCTCACATTCAATGACGCTTAAGTACGGTGACTTAGATGGGGATGGCAAAGTAGATCGTCTATTAACCTTTGGTGGCCGTTCATTCTCTATTTGGGATATGGATAGCAATACAATGGTATTTGATTCAGGCAGTGATTTTGAACGTATTACCGCAGAGAAATACGGCAATCAGTTTAATCAGAGCCACAGTAAATTGAAAGCCGAAGATCGAAGTGCTAAAAAAGGCCCAGAGCCAGAAGCATTAACCGTTGCCACCATCAATAACAAAACCTATGCTTTTATTGGTTTAGAAAGAATGGGTGGCATTATGGTGTATGACATTAGCCAACCAAACCAAGCTAAGTTTATCCAGTATCTTAATAGTCGAGATATGTCTGTTGATCCAAAAGACAATAAGAAAAATAAAAATGAGCAAGGATTTGCAACCTACCAAGTAGATGCGGGGGATTTAGGACCTGAAGGGTTCAAATTCGTTCATGCCAAAGCGAGCCCAACTGGCACACCTATCTTAATTGTTGGTAATGAAGTAAGCGGTACAACACGCTTTTACCGTATAGAAAGCAAATAATAAAACCAAGAAGCAGCCAAAACTGTACAATATTCAAGCAAAAAAGAGATGTAGCACATTGATTTATAGCCCTTATTTAAATAAAACTATTGTGCTACGTCATTCATTTAACGTATGATGTTGGCAACAGATAATACTACTTTAGTTTTACCTGTTTTGGTTTTACCTGCTTTTATTTAGTGGGGCTATAGCTCAGCTGGGAGAGCGCGACGCTGGCAGCGTTGAGGTCTGCGGTTCGATCCCGCATAGCTCCACCATTTTTAAGACCCCTTCGAAGCAGCCATTTCTACAGGAACCTTAATCACTGGTTTTGCCTTTCGGTGCTGACGTATCAACCCCTCTTGCACACTAGACGCGACTAATTTACCTTCACGGGTAAAGAACTGTCCTTTTACTAAACCACGACCATCTGAAGCGACAGAACTTTCCACTGCATATAATAACCACTCGTCTAAACGAAAATCATGATGGAACCACATTGAATGATCAATGGTCACCACCTGCATTGTTTCATCTAAAAACGACACACCGTGTGGCTGTAATGCAGTGGGCAAAAAGTTAAAGTCTGATGCATAAGCAAGCAGGTAACGATGTACACGTAAATCATCTGGCATACGGCCATTGGCTTTAAACCAAACTAAGCGTTTAGGTGGCTCAATATCAGGCTCAACAGGATTTACTAAGGTAACAGGACGCATCTCAATGGGTTTTTCTGCTACTAATTTATCGCGGATAAAAGCGGGTAACATATCGGAATGCAGTAGAGCCATCTCTTGCTCTGAAATAAGATCTTCCGGCGCAGGTGCATCAGGCATTTCATCTTGATGTTCAAAGCCTTTTTCAGTGGCTTTAAAAGAAGCAGTCATATAAAAAATAGGCTTACCATTTTGGACTGCTTTGATACGCCTTGCAGACAGTGATTTACCGTCACGAATTCTTTCTACGTCATACACAATCGCTTGGTCTGTTTTACCAGGACGTAAAAAATAAGAATGAAAAGAATGGACTTGTTGATCAGTTTGTACCGTTTCTTTCGCAGCTGAAATTGCTTGGCCCATCACCTGGCCACCAAATACAGCGCCATAACCTAAGTCTTGGCTTTGCCCACGATATAAGTTTTCTTCTAGTTTTTCTAAACTTAACTGACCTAATAGATCGTTTAATACCTTACCCATATTTTACTCCCAAAAAAGGGCGTGTAATACGCCCTAATTTAATACTAAAAAGGTTAGTTCATTCTACAAAGACATTAACAATTCACGTACTTTAGCAAAATCAACCGGGAACTCTTTTGATAATAATGGTAAATCTGCACGAGATGCTAAGGCTTCTGGAATGAAGATATCACGGCCTAGAATCTCTTCTACGCTCTCTTTGAATTTAGCTGGGTGAGCAGTACATAAGAATAAACCTGTTTCACCTTCTTGCAGTTGTGCAGTTAGTTCATGGTATGCAATCGCACCATGCGGCTCACATTCATAACCTAGCTTATCCATTGCGATCAATGTTTTCTTCGTTTCTTCGTCAGATAACTTACCGTAACCTAATTCAGCTAAAGACCACCCTTTCACTTTGAATAACTCTTCAATACGTGGCCAGTTATTTGGTGCGCTCACATCCATTGCATTGGATATAGTTGCAACGGTTTTCTTCGGTGCCCATGTGCCCTCTTTCAAGTAACGTGGCACGGTATCGTTTTCATTTGTCGCAGCAATAAAACGTTTAATCGGTAAACCTAATGCTTTAGCTAATAAACCAGCCGTTAAATCACCGAAGTTACCACTTGGCACAGAGACCACTAAGTTTTCACATTGTTGTGCATCTAATTGTGCAAAGGCTTCAAAGTAGTAACAAATTTGCGCTAATAAACGACTGATGTTAATCGAGTTAGCAGAGTTTAAGCCTACTGCTTGTTTTAACTCTTGATCATCAAATGCTTGTTTAACCATTGCCTGACAATCATCAAAATCACCTTCAATAGCAACAGTAGAGATGTTACCACCTAGTGTACAAAATAGTTTCTCTTGTAATGGGCTGATTTTTCCTTTTGGATACAGGATAACTACATTGATGTTTTCCATACCATAGAAAGCATGTGCAACAGCCGCACCTGTGTCACCAGAAGTTGCTGTTAAGATAGTAATTTTACCATCATCTTTAAACGACGCTAAGCATTGCGCCATAAAACGACCACCAAAGTCTTTAAACGCAAGCGTTGGACCGTGGAACAACTCTAATGCACTGATATTATCAGTTACTTTTTTCACTGGTGCAGGAAAAGTAAATGCGTTAGCAACAATACTGTGCACTGTTTCTTTGCTTAGTTCATCACCAATTAAGTGTGATAATACTTCAGTTGAACGATCCACTAAGTTCATTTCTAATAGTGCATCGATATTATCTAATGGTGCAATAGTGTCAGGAAAGAATAAGCCTTGGCCACGTCCTAGTCCTTGTTTTACAGCTTGTTGGAAGCTGACTTGTTCACTGTTGTCTTTGATGTTGTATAAATTCATAACTCTTTTCCTAACACGCGCGCACCTTGTTCATCAAGGTGGCAAATATGACAAAAACCGTCTTCATTTTGAATAAAGTTTTCTGTTAACCAATTCTTTAATAATTCAGCCTGTGCTAAATCAGTCATCACTGCAAATACCGTTGGACCTGAACCTGAAATACCCATCGCCAGTGCACCACTTTGTTTTGCAAAAACACGTGCAGCATCAAAACCTGGGATCAATTGTGAACGATACGGTTCAGCAATAACATCGTTCAGCATAGTTGCTGCTAATGCTGGTTGATCACTATGACATGCATGAACAAAGGCACCTAAACGACGGCCGTAAGTTAACGCATCTGATAAACGGTATTGTGATGGTAAAATATCACGTGCAGCCGAGGTTGAAATAGCAATCCCCGGATAAGCTACAACCCAATACCACTCTTTAAATGAAGGAATTTTTTGGCTGATTTCACCACCTTCATTAATCATTAACTGCATGCCGCCTAAGTAACAAGGCGCCACATTATCATAATGCACACTGCCGCTGATTTTACCTTCCATATCACCCATTATGCTAAGCATAGTATGCTCATCTAACAGGTAATCATGCCATGCGTTTAATGCTTCTAATGCCGCTACAATAGAGCTTGAACTAGATCCTAAACCACTGCCTACAGGTAAGTTTTTTTCTAGCGTTAGCGACACTGGTAAAATCTCTTTATTCATTTTTGCTAGTGCAGCTTGGTAAGCTAAATAACAATCATAAACAATATTACTTTTATAGTCTTCTGGTAACTTATGTGAATACGGACCTACACATTGCAGTGAGAATCCGTAATCACCTTTAGTAATTTTAACGCGATCACCTAATGGTGCGCCGTCAATAGGAGTCAATGCCCCACCTAATACGTCAAATCCTACACTCACGTTCGCTGTTGAAGCGGGAGCGTAAACAACAATAGACATTTTAAAACCCCTGTTCCTGATAAGAGTTGATATTAAAACTCTTGTTTCCAGTTTAATGTTCTTAATACATCAGCAAAGACACCTGCTGCAGTTACTTCAGTACCTGCACCGTAACCACGTAATACCAACGGAATTGGTTGGTAATATTGGCTATAAAAGGCTAAGGCATTCTCGCCATCTTTTACTTTATTTAACGGATCATTTTCATCAACCGCCATGATACTACATTTACATTTGCCATCTTCAATACTACCAATGTAACGCAGTACTTTACCTTCTTCATTCGCTTTGTCTTGTAACTCTTTAAAGTAAGCATCGGCTTCTGGTAAACGCGCCATAAATTCATCAGTTGTACCAGTGTCATCAAAACCTGGTGGTAAAGCTTGCTCTACTTCAACGTCATCTAAGCTTAATTCCATACCTGCTTCACGAGCTAAAATCAGTAACTTACGAGCTACGTCAGTACCGCTTAAGTCATCACGTGGATCTGGTTCAGTAAAACCAATATTACGCGCTTCAGTAGTTACATCAGAGAACGATTGACCTTCATCTAATTTACCAAAGATGAAAGATAAAGAGCCAGATAGAATACCATTAAATTTAACTAAGCTGTCACCCGCATTAAACAAGTTTTGCATGTTTTCAATAACCGGTAGACCTGCACCAACGTTTGTATCGTATAAGAATTTACGACGCTTCATTAACGCAGTTAAACGTAGTTGGTTGTAGTAATCCATGCTACTTGTATTGGCTTTCTTATTGGCTGTTACCACGTGGAAGCCAGCACCTAAAAAGTCAACATAACGCGCTGCGATTGCATCATTACTTGTACAGTCAACAATCACAGGGTTGATGATATGTGAACCATCGACCAAGGCTTTCATTGAAACTAATGACAGCTCTGAAGTAGCATCTTTTAATTGGTCACGCCAATTTGTTAGGTCAACGCCTTTTACATCTAATAACATGGCACGGCTGTTTGCTACACCACACACACGAATTGCAATATTGCGTTCAGCTAGGTAACTTTGTTGACGGTGAATTTGATCCACTAATGCACCACCGACACCACCACAACCGATAACAAATAGGTCGATAAATTGTGCTTTGCTAAAGAAACTATGATGACATGCCGTTACCGCTTCGTTAGTTTTCTTCTCAGAAACAACCGCAGAAATTGAACGTTCTGAAGAGCCTTGTGCAATGGCAGTAACATTAATAGAAGCATCGGTTAATGCCATTAAGAAACGTGCCGCAACACCTTTCTCTTTTTTCATGCCATCACCAACTAATGAAATAATAGCTTGCTTATCAATTACATCGATTTCTTCTAATAAGTTATTTTCAAACTCTAAGCTAAACTCTTCAGTTAATGCATCAATCGCTTGTTGTGTATCGTTAGAGTAGATACAAAAGCTTAAGCTGTATTCAGATGATGATTGCGTGATCAAAATAATCGACACACCAGCACGTGAAACCGTAGTAAAAATACGGCCGGCCATGCCTACGATGCCTTTCATACCTGGACCAGAAATGCTCAGCATGCTCAAACCTTTAAGGTCTGAAATACCTTTCACACGTAATTTTTGGTCACTCTTTTGTGAGCTAATCAAAGTACCTTCCGCCTGTGGATTATGGGTATTTTTAATCAGACATGGGATGCTGTGTTGTGCAATCGGTGCAATGGTTTTTGGATGCAATACTTTTGCACCAAAGTAAGATAATTCCATCGCTTCTGCGTAGCTTAAAGAACTTAATAAACGAGCATCTTTTACTAAACGTGGGTCACAGCTGTAAACACCATCAACGTCAGTCCAAATTTCACAACACTCAGCACGCAAACAAGCGGCTAATACTGCTGCAGAATAATCTGAACCATTACGACCTAAGACTAACGTTTCACCTTCAGGGCTGCCCGCAGTGAATCCTGGCATTAAGTAGATAGCATTGGCTACAATCGCTTCTTTTTCAAATAACGCACGTGATGCTTTAATATCAATTTGAGCTTCTAAGTAACCACCTTTAAAGGAAATAAGTTTTTGTTGAGGAACAATGGTTTCTACTTCTTGCCCTTTTGCAATAAGTAATTGTTTCATACAAGCAATACTTAATACTTCACCTTTACTTAGAATACGCGCTTCAATACTTGGAGGACATTGTCCTAATAAGCGAACACCCTCTAATAATTTAGTTAACTCAGCAATTTCAGTTTCAAAGGTATTGCGTAATAACTCATCGGCCAATTCAGCATAAGTTGATTTTAAACCTTGAATAAGTTCTGAAAATATTTTTTGAATCGCAATTAAATGCTCATCCGCAGATAATCCTTGGCTGGTCTTTTCTACTACCGCAACTAGATTGTTGGTCACACCAGATGGTGCAGATAAAACAAGTGCGATTTGAGATTGTTGATGATTATTAATGACAATATCAGCAACCTGATTAAATCGTGGTGCATTTGCTAATGAAGTCCCGCCAAATTTAAGTACGCGCATCGTACCCCCCTGCATAAATACGAAAAAACCCGCCATCACTAGCGGGTTTTATAAAGATTGATTTTACTTTTTCACAACAAAGCAAACGCACTGCAATCGACATGCAGCACTGTGTTGTTTTAGCTGAAAAATTGAAGTTAAATCCATGTGTTTTTGTTATTTTCATTAAATCTATTATCCCTCGATTATATCAAAGCTTATTGCCGACTGAAACAAACAACAGAGATAGGTTGTAATTAATTCGCATAACAAATAACAAAATGTTAACTAAACACTCAAATCTATTGATAAATATCAATTAGATAACCTAAAACACTTGTTTAACGACATAATAAGTTGTTATCTATATGTTAAGTAATTACACTTTGACCATTAGAAACTAGGTTTTTTTAGATCGCATTCGTAATTAACGCCCTACTTCGTTCAAAAAACCAACAAACCTCATCGGTGATAAAGTTTCACTCCACCTTGCCATAGGCAAAGTAGAGAAAATATTGTTAATTTTATAGGAGTCAATTCATGTCTAGCGCTAAAATATTAGTTGTAGAGGATGAGTTAGTAACACGCAGTACCTTAAAGAGTGTTTTTGAAGCAGAAGGTTATCAAGTCTTTGAAGCCAATGATGGTGAAGAGATGCACCAGGTCTTAAACAATAATGATATCCACCTCATTATCATGGATATTAACTTACCTGGTAAAAATGGCTTGTTATTAGCACGAGAAATACGTGAACATAAGAATATCGCGTTAATTTTCTTAACGGGACGAGACAATGAAGTCGATAAGATTTTAGGGTTAGAAATTGGTGCCGATGACTACATTACAAAACCATTTAATCCTCGTGAATTAACCATTCGTGCACGTAATTTATTAACGCGTACCATGCAAGACAAGTTGTACTTTGAACAAGTTCGTCAAAAAGTAGAATCTTATAAATTTAGTGGTTGGACATTAGAAATTGATAGCCGCTCATTGATTAGCCCTAATGGCCAAGTCTTTAAATTGCCTCGCAGTGAATTCAGAGCGATTCTGCATTTCATCGAAAATCCAGGTAAAATTCAAACACGTGCCGACCTATTAATGAAAATGACAGGACGTGAATTAAAAACCCATGATCGTACGGTGGATGTCACGATTCGTCGTATCCGTAAACACTTTGAAACAGTGCCAGAATCAGCTGAAATTATTTCAACTATCCATGGTGAAGGCTATCGTTTTTGTGGTGAGTTAGAAAACTAGTCATCGTTTTATACCAATTGTATTAAATAACTGATCTAAATTTTGCGCCGGAAAAATGGCTTAGTTTGAGGCGTAAGTTGATGTAAATGGTTGTTCCCTATACGAAACTTACAACGAAAAAATAAGTTGTTTTAACAAGTAAAATAGATCAGTTACTTACTATGATTGGTATTACACTTCACTTTATACTAAAAAGGCTAACAAATTTGTTAGCCTTTTTAGTATCTGCAGATAAGCAAAGTTAGATTAAATAGCATTACGACTCTTAACCATTGGCTACAATCCATTTTTTCAATTCAGCAACATCTTTTAAGTACAAGCTTTTAATCATCTCATGCCAATCATCAATATTATCCCACCAGGCAGGTAACTCAGGAGATTGCATTTTTTGCGCTAAATTCTGTATACGTAATAAACCAATAGCCGCCGCAGCCCCTTTTATTTTATGGGACTTATCAACGATACCTTTTTCATTTTTTGCCACCATGTGACTTTCTAGTACAGCAAGGTATTCTGGCATAAGCCCTTCGAACAGACTGACATTATCTAACATCACTGACGTCGGTAAAAACTCCATTAATTCTTTTAACATAACTTCGTTAAATAAGGTCGCCTGCGCTTTAGCCACTTCAGTTTCTGGGTGATGGCTTTGGGTTAAGGAGATGGCGCGTCCATCGCTAAAGTGACGCTCTAACATAGCATTCAATAAAGATAAACTTAACGGTTTACCAATGGCATCATCTAACCCTTTTTCAACAAATTGCTGTGTGTTAGAAAATACATTCGCAGTTAAAGCTACAACCGGTGGTAAACTCTGTTTCATCTCACGTAAACGGCGCGTGACTTCATAACCGTCCATATCTGGTAACTGGATATCCATTAAAATCAATTGATATTCATATTGAGTTGCTTTATCAATGGCCTCTTGACCATTCATCGCCACATCAACTTGGTGCCCTTGTTTTTCTAATAAAGCGCGTGCGACTAGAATATTGAGCTCGATATCTTCAACTAACAAGATCGATAAGGTTGGTGCAGTAAAATGTGACTTAACCTGTTTTGGTGAACATGCACTTGGTAGTTCAAGTGTGAATGTACTGCCTTTACCCAGCTCGCTGGATACCGTTAAACGACCACGCATCGCTTCTACTATTTGACTTGAAACAGCTAAACCAATTCCGGTTCCCGTTGCATGACGTTCACCTTTTACTTGATAATACATAGCAAAAATTTTATCTAGTTTATCTTCAGGGATCCCGACTCCTGTATCTTCCACTTCAAATCGTAACCATTTTTTATCACCATCCACCTGATGACTACAGCGAATAGTCACTTTACCATGGTCAGTAAACTTCACGGCATTGGTTATCAAATTCCATAACACCTGGCGTAAACGGGTACCATCAGAATATAAACAGTTGGGTAAATCTGTAGCTTGCTCAAATACTAATTGAAGCTGTTTTTGCTCAGTTTGAATATACGCTAGACTTTGCAGATCATTCATAAAATCATCCACAGTAATACAATCATTCGCTAAGTTAAGACGTCTTCTATCAAGCTTATCTAGATCCACGATATCATTGAAGATGTTACCTAAGGTAATAGCACTCATATGGATGGTTTTGAGGTACTGGACCTGCTCTTTATTAAAGTTTTCATCCAATAACATACGACTTAATCCCACAATACCATTCAGTGGTGTGCGCAATTCATGGCTAATAGTTGAAATGAAGGTAGTTTTATCACGGCTGGCTTTTTCAAGAAACTCCTGATGCTTTTTACGATCGGTTATATCTCGACCAAAACCAATTAATCCTACGCACTCATGTTGAGTATTAAATAGCGGTAACGCACGGATTTCTAAATAAGCAAGCTGACCATTTGGGTATTGTAACCAAGTTGCATGGATCTCTTCTTGATGGGTTTCAATCACTCGGTGGTGACGCTCTGTCACCGCTTGCGCATACTCTGGAGGGAAAATATCACTGGGTGATAACCCCACCAACTGATCCTCGGTTTTACCTAATAATTTCCCCATCGCTTTATTACAACTAACAAAACGTTCATCAACATCGCAATGAAAAATAAGATCCGGCGAGGTATCAAAGAACGAACGTAATAAACTAGTACCTTCTATTAACTGCAGTTGGGTCTTTTGATGCTCTAGGATCTCATTCTCTAATAATGAGGTTTTGGCTTTATCATCTTTGGATATATTTTCTAATTTTTGTACCGTTAATGCTAGGCGTTGTCTGGCATTATCTAAATCCCCTACCACCACACTTAAAAAATACACAGCCCAAGGGGTGATAATTAAACCCAGTACAAAGGAGCGGAATATATCTGCGAGATCCAACTCTTCTGAAAACACATGAGTAATAATCACCTGCAAACACGCATCAGCGGAAATAATGGCAAAGGCTAATAATAAGCTGAATTTGATTGGACCAAGGCGCTTTAATAGCGCAACATAATAATGCACCCAGGTTTTAAGGTTAAGTAAACTCACACATCCTCACTCTGTTGATCAACAAACTAGTTATTCCGCTATTGTACCGATTTTATTTACTGTTAACCTTCTTCAAATCAAAACAGTTGTGAATTAACCTCCACACTGGGTAAGAAAAGCGAGTTGAGACAGCTAGTTAAACGGCTCCCTATATAAAATTATTTAGCTATCTTATTTTAAGTGGCGTTTCACTTCCGGAAACCCAAACCGAGGTTAAATATAATAAAATCAATCACTTTTTTTTAAGTATTGCCTATCGATTTACAAGTATTGGTATAAATTATCAATCAGTTTGAAAAAACCTTTGTATTTCATGGTTTTTAATTGTTGAGAACCCGTTTATAATGCGCGCTCATTTTTCATAATCTATCCATGTAAAGCATGTTGAAGGGAGCCTTATTGAATGGCAATGCCAGATATCGCAAATAGCGCACAAGCTCAAACTGAAGGAACGCTTGACCGCGTTGGTATGAGTAATATTGAGTTACCGTTAATGGTACAAACAGATGATTGCCCTGCTCAACAAGTCAGCGCAAAAGCTGAAGTATTCGTAAACCTGGGTGACCCGCAAGCAAAAGGCATTCATATGTCTCGTTTGTACCTGCAATTGGATCAGCTTTCTACAGAGTCTGAATTAACACTGGGCACCTTAACAACACTGTTAAGTGGTTTCATTGAGAGCCATCATGATTTAAGCTCTGAAGCTTATGTAAAAGTGGCCTTTGATTACAATTTACGTCGTAAATCGTTAATCAGTGAAAAACGTGGTTGGAAAGCTTACCCGGTTGTTATTGTAGGCCGTTTAATCGACGGTGAATTTGATTTTGAACTAAAAGTAGATGTTCCTTACTCTTCAACTTGTCCATGTTCTGCTGCATTAGCGCGTCAATTAATTCAAGATGCATTCAGCAAGCAGTATGAAGAGCAAGCTAATATTGCTAAAGAAGATATCTTAACCTGGTTAGGTTCAACACAAGGTATTGTGGCAACGCCACACAGCCAACGTAGTGTTGCTGAAGTAAAAGTTAAATTAAGTAATGAAGCAGATAACTTCCCAATCATAGCCTTAATCGACCTAATCGAAGCCACGCTAAAAACGCCAGTTCAAGCAGCAGTTAAGCGTGAAGATGAACAAGAATTTGCTCGCTTAAACGGTCAAAACCTAATGTTCTGTGAAGATTCTGCTCGTCAATTAAAGTTTGCATTAAACCAACAGGAATTATTTGATGACTTCTGGTTACGTGTAAACCATTACGAAAGCTTACATGCTCACGATGCGGTTTCAGTAACAACTAAAGGCATTAAAGACGGCTACCAAGCTTAAGTATTAATTAGCCTATAAACAAAAACCTCTGCTCAGTGATGACCAGAGGTTTTTTTATATCTATAACGAATTAATGGTTATACCAATTGTATTAAATAACTGATCTAAATTTTGCGCCGGAAAAATGGCTTAGTTTGAGGCGTAAGTTGATGTAAATGGTTGTTCCCTATACGAAACTTACAACGAAAAAATAAGTTGTTTTAACAAGTAAAATAGATCAGTTACTTACTATGATTGGTATTA
>NZ_QOCB01000133.1 GCF_003318165.1 Psychromonas sp. B3M02 | reverse complement strand
AAAAAACCAGCAGTTAGCTGGTTTTATTATTTCTTAACACTTAGTTAAGAATGGTGCGAAAGGAGAGACTTGAACTGTTACAGCTTGTGCCTTCTTTGGGAATAGCTGAATCTAACTCTAGCGCGTCTACCAATTCCGCCACTTCCGCGAATGTGGCAGGGATAAAAAGGTTTGAAGTTAATTGGTATAAACTCAAATTTCAGGCATAAAAAAACCAGCATTTAGCTGGTTTTATTATTTCTTAACACTTAGTTAAGAATGGTGCGGAAGGAGAGACTTGAACTCTCACACCTTGCGATACTAGAACCTAAATCTAGCGCGTCTACCAATTCCGCCACTTCCGCGAATGTGGCTGGGATAAGAGGATTTGAACCTCTGAATGCCGAGATCAAAACCCGGTGCCTTACCGCTTGGCGATATCCCAGTTGTTATTTTAAGAGTTTACTTCTCTATAATATTTTATAATTAAATAAAACATTATTTCAAGTTTAACCTTCTTCAAGGATTCTAATCCGTTAATAACGTATTAGAGAATGTGGCTGGGATAAGAGGATTTGAACCTCTGAATGCCGAGATCAAAACCCGGTGCCTTACCGCTTGGCGATATCCCAATTTTTATTTTTAAAGAGTTGAATTTCTCTGATTGGATTCTTTATAAAATAAAGAATGGTGCGGAAGGAGAGACTTGAACTCTCACACCTTGCGATACTAGAACCTAAATCTAGCGCGTCTACCAATTCCGCCACTTCCGCGTAAAGTAAATGGTGGCTACACCGGGATTTGAACCTGGGACCCCATCATTATGAGTGATGTGCTCTAACCAGCTGAGCTATGTAGCCATTTTTTACTTTAATCTTAACTTGCTCTGCAGAACAGTGCGTCGTTTCGATGGGGCGCATTATGCGGATATCGGCGTACCTCGTCAACTAATTTTTAAGAAAAAAAAGGTTTTTTTGTTTATTTGCCTAAATGCTAGTCAAGTTGTTTTTATTTTGTGCAAACATAACCAAAAAACACCTTGTTATAGAGTTTTCTATTAACGAAAAAGTTAAACTGAAGGTAATTAAACTCAACGATAGCGAACTATGAAGATATTACACACCTCAGATTGGCACCTTGGCCAGTATTTTATGATGAAAACGCGAGAAAGCGAACATAAAGGATTTTTATCTTGGTTAATTGAGGTGGTAAATGAACAGCAAATAGATGCGGTGATTGTAGCAGGGGATATTTTTGATAGTGCCTCGCCAGCTTCCTATGCACGAAAACTATATGCTGATTTTGTAGTGCAATTACAACAGAGCTTTTGTTCTCAATTAGTAATTGTCTCTGGTAATCACGATAGTGTAGCCGTGCTTAATGAAAGTAAATCATTGTTAAGTGCCTTAAATGTATCTGTTTTAGCAGGGTTAAGTGATGATTTATCCGATCACCTTATTAGTTTAAAAGATAAAAAAGGTGAACAGCAGGCTTTAATGTGTGCCTTACCTTTTTTACGGGCTAATGACGTTATGTTGAGCGAGCAAGGTAGTTCAGCTGAGCAAAAGCAGCAATCATTACAACAAGGCATTGCCGACACTTATCAGTCACTTTATGACTTAGCTGAAACTAAAATAAAAGAGGATAAGTTAGCAGATAACACGCCTATTATTGCCAGTGGTCATTTAACCACTGTGGGTTGTTCGGTCTCTGATTCAGTACGTGAAATTTATATTGGTACATTAACGGCTTTTCCTGCGGCTTTATTTCCTGCTTTTGATTACATTGCCCTAGGCCATTTACACAAAGCACAGCGAGTACAAAAGTCTGAGGTGATCCGTTACTGTGGCTCTCCTATTCCTTTAAGTTTTGATGAAAGTAAACAAACCAAAAAAATAAATATTATTGAATTTACTGATAAAACCGATCTACAGGTAAGTGAACTGGATATTCCACGCTTTCAAGCATTGAAAATAATCAGTGGTGACCTCGAACAGATAACAGAGCAAATTAATCACCTTAAATCTGAACTCAAAGATCAAACTGTTTGGGTAGAGGTCAAGTTAAAGCAAGCTGAGTATATATCTGATCTTCATATCCATTTAAGTCAGTTAGTAGAAGGCACGGCCATTGATATTTTAAAAGTCAGCAGTCCGCAAATTAATGAAACTAATCAATGGCAAGAAAACGATAAAAAGAGCTTAGAAAATGTGACGCCTGTACAGCTTTTTGAACATCGTTTAGAGATTGAAGACAATATAAGTGATGAGCAGAAGCAACAACTGAAAGGGCTTTTTGCTGAAGTGTTGTCAGCAGTGGAGCATCAATCATGAAGATATTATCGTTACGCTTTAAAAATTTAAACTCATTAAAGGGCGAGTGGAAAATAGATTTCCAGGAGCAAGCTTTTCAAGATAACGCTTTATTTGTGATCACAGGTCAAACCGGCGCAGGTAAAAGCACCATTTTAGATGCGATATGCTTGGCGTTATACCAACAAACTCCACGCCTGGATAAATTAACACAAAGCAAAAATGAGTTAATGACTCGTGGTACAGGCGATTGTTTAGCGGAAGTTGAGTTTGCTGTTAAAAACAAAGCGTACCGTGTCTATTGGTCTCAAAAACGCGCCCGTAATCAAGCAAATGGTAATTTACAAGCGCCGCTATGCGAGTTGAGTGAAGTTGATGGGCAAGTCTTAGCAACAAAAAGTAGTGATGTATTAAAGCAGGTCACTGAGTTAACTGGATTAGATTTTTCACGTTTTACTAAGTCCATGTTACTCGCGCAGGGTGGTTTTGCTGCTTTTCTAAATGCCTCTAGTGGTGAGCGAGCTGAATTATTAGAAGAGTTAACAGGTACAGAGATCTATTGTGAAATCGCACAATATGTTTATCAGCAAAATAAGCAGATACAAGCGGAATTAACACTATTAACCGAACAAGCAAAAGTGCTGAGTGTATTAGATGAAGCAGAGCGAGAAATCTTAGCTGAAGAGGTAAAACAACTCGAAGCACAACAAAAAAGCCTCTCTGTTGAAGCTCAAGTTTTAGATAAAACATTAACTTGGTTACAAGAGAATACAAAGTATGAAAAGGCTGTCGCAGAGCAAAAGTTAATACTTGCTAATATCGAACAGCAAAAAAGTGACTTTAAAAGTAAGCAAGTTCGTTTAGAAAAGGCTGAAAAAGCCGAGAAACTCACTCCTATTTATGACGCACAGCAATACGCAGATGCTCAACACATAAAAATAAAAGCACAATTAGCCAGTATTTTGGAGCAAGAGAAAGCAAATAATAGTGCTATCGCCACCTTGCAAGAAAAGCAGTTACAACAAGCAACGAGTGTTTCATTACAACAGCAAGAAACGACTAAAGCACTGGATGAAATTAATAAAGTGTTAGTGCCTTTAGATATTGCAATCTCAGATAAAAAAGCACAACAAGAGACCTTGCAAACAGAGTTAGCCAGTAAACAAAAACAGGTGGCGTTAAGTCAGCAAGAGCTCAGTGTAGAAGAGAACAAAGTAAAGAGTGCACAAACAAAAATAAACGAGTTAGATACCTTATTAAAACAGCAAGATTATATGCCTGTTGTAGGCGAACACCTCGCTAGTGTCGCTTTGCAGTTAACACAGCTCGATGAGGCTAAAACCAAGCGCGCTGACTTGGTCCAGTCATTAGACACAGCGGAACAGAAAAAGCAGGTATTGCACTCCACTAATCAAAGGGTGGAGCAAGAGCTACAAACCCTGTTAAACAATACGCAGCCGTTACAAACTCAGTTGCAACAATTAAATACTGATATAAGTCATGCCTGTGATGCGTTACCTGGTGCTACTTTGGCAACTGGGGACCAACAGTTGATGACATTACAGGGAGAGTTAAAGCAACTACAAACCTGTTTGCCATTGTCCGAAAAGTTAGATCAAATTGAAATGGAATTGCTTAAAAAGCAAGGTGACTTAAATCGATTAGAGACGAGCATTCATGATGATAAAATACAGTTAGAGAATCTAAAGGAGCACGGCTCTCAATTAGCTAACGATGTGGCGAATACTGAAAAACTGCTCGAGCAGGAGCAAATTATTCACAGCTTAGCTGAGTTGCAATTAAAGGTGCAAGAAGACCAACCTTGCCCGTTATGTGGTTCGTTATCTCATCCTGCACTCGTCAACTATCAACAGATAGATGTACCGGAGCATCAGTTACGTTTACAGCAACTACAACAAGCATTAATGAAAGCACGTAAAGATTATGCTGAATTAAACGGGCAGTTTAAAACCAAGATTGAGCAGTTTAAAGAGTTACAAACTTCACTGCAATCGCAGTTAAATGATAAAAGTGAATATCAGCAACATTGGTCAAATCATGCGTATTTGCAGCATCGTGTTTATGATGCCAATAGCAGCCAGCAGTTGAAGACCTTGTATCAAGAGCTTGAAACTAAGCTAAGTTACACTCAACAACAGGTTGAAAAGGTTCGTGGGTTACAACAGTCGCACCTTGAGTTAGAAAAGCAGATACGAAAGATGTCTGAAAATCAACATCAACTATCATTACAACAGCAGCAAAACCGTTATGAAGAAAAAACGCTGCTGGAGCAGGTTAATTCACTTTCTGAAGAGTTGAGACAAAGCAAGCATAAAATAGCAGCATTACAGGCTAGCATTACTGAGCAGTTACCTGAGCAAGTTGCAGCTAATGATGTCATGGGGAAACTGCTCTTTTCAGCCCCACAAAAATGGCTTGAAAAAGCGAAAGAGCAAGTGGAGCAATATAAATCGCAATTACAGCTTCAACAGACAATGACGGCCGAACTCACTGAGTTAAATCAACAAACACAATTATTAACGCAAGCGTTACAACAACAAAAGCTAGCATTAGATGAGCTTAGCGGGAAAGTGACGGTATTAACGCAACAGATTGAACAGCTACAATTACAAAGAGCGCAGCAGTTTGGGGAAAAAAGTGAACAACAATTACGTGAAAGCACGAATGCAAAATTAACCGCTAGCCAAGCTAAGCTAGGAGAGATCAACACAGAGTTACAAGTCTTAACGGATAAGGCGCAAGCATTAAAGGGTGAAAGTGCGCAATTATTGGCTTCTGAACAAGAGTATCAAGCAGAGTCTAAGGCTAAATCGTCACAGTTTGAAAAAGCATTAATCGCCTCTGCATTTATAGACCAAGCTGAGTATTTGAGCGCTTGTTTAGCAGCAGAAGAGATTCAAGCGTTATTGTCTCAACGTCAACAGTTACAAGATAGTGCATTAAAAGAGAGTACTCGCTTGGAAACGTTGAGCCGCCAACTGGCAGAATTACAAGCAAGTAAGCTAACTGATAAAGCATTAGCACAAGTTGAGGAGGATATACTTCAACTGCAACAAAAAATGCAGGCACACCAAACCAAGTATGCGACACAGTTTGGCTTGCTACAAGCTGATAATAATAACAAACAAAAGCAACAAGGTATTTTTCAACAACAGCAACAAAAACAACAAAATGCGCAGCATTGGGAGATGCTTAATAAACTGATTGGCTCTGCAGATGGGGCTAAATTTAGAACCTTTGCACAGGGAGTGACTTTAGATAATTTAGTCTATCTGGCGAATAAAGAGATGGCGAACTTACACCAACGTTATCAATTGCAACGTAATATTAATCAACCTTTAGCATTACAGGTGATCGATTTATGGCAAGCAAATGCAGTACGTGATGTTAAAACCTTATCGGGTGGTGAAAGTTTCTTAGTGAGCCTTGGTTTAGCCTTAGCCTTATCCAACTTAGTGAGCCATAAAACACAAATAGAATCCTTGTTCTTAGATGAAGGGTTTGGCACCTTAGACGCTGGTACCTTAGAAGTTGCTTTAGAGGCATTAGAGCGACTTAATGCGAGCGGTAAGCTAATTGGCATTATATCGCACGTAGATGCTTTAAAAGAGCGCATTAATCATCAAATACATGTTACTAAAGGCACATCAGCTGGGTTTAGTCAATTAGCAGCAGGCTATCGATTTAACGCAGATACTGCGAGTAATTAATCCTAAGTACATGAATTTAATTATATAAATAATGAGACTCAGAGCAAAACGAGAGTACCTAAAAGTAGATATTTATCGGCGCTTAAGTAAAATCAGATAAAAATAATAAGGTAAATTATGTTACAGCAGGAAAGGCACAGTAAAATCTTAATGTTACTCAGTCAATTCGGGCGAGTCTACGCAGCAGAGTTAAGTGTGCAATTAGGGGTTTCTGAAGATACGGTCCGTAGAGATTTAAAAGCACTTGATGAGTTAAAACAACTAAGGCGTGTACACGGTGGTGCGTTACCCTTACAGCATGAACATCAAGAGTATCGTCAACGTCATGAAGAGATTGACCCGTTAAAACAACGTGTGGCGATGGCGGCTATCCCATTTATTAAAGAGGGACAAACGATCCTCATTGACTCAGGTACGACTTGCCTGCAGTTAGCAATGAATTTACCCACTGATTTTAGCTTTACAGTTGTCACGCCTAGCCCTTTAGTCGCAACAAAGCTTATTCATCATAATAATATTGAACTAATCTTATTAGGTGGAAAAATATTTAAACCAGCTGTGATGGCGTTAGGAGCAACCACTAATGCGATGTTAAGAAAGATTCACTTCGACACTTGTTTTTTAGGAGTAGGGGCATTGCACCCAAGCCAAGGGTTAAGCATCAATCATATCGATGAAGCGGAAACCTTAGCGACTATCATTGAGCAGTCAGAACAGGTCGTTACTCTTGCTTCACATTTAAAGCTGGGGAAAATGAGTACCTATAAAGTATGTGGTACACATAAGATCAATTACTTGGTTACTGATCCAAAGTCAGACCCCAAACTACTTAGTTTGTTTGCGGATCAAGGAATTAATATACAATTGTGTGGCGAATAGAAATAGATTAATGGATTAATCTGTTGGTTAAATAGGAGTTGAACAATAATGTCTAATGAGCAAACGGTACTAATAGTCGATGACTCACCTAGTATCTTAAAAATGTTAGCGTCATGTATTAAAGGGCTCTGTAATATTAATACAGCGCACAGTGGACAAGCATGTTTACAGATAGCTGCGCAATTTCCACAGCCAGATTTAATCTTGTTAGATGTATCCATGCCTGAGATGGATGGTTATGAGGTGTGTAAAGCATTAAAAGCTGATCCCGTGACAGTGTCTATTCCCGTTATTTTTGTGACCGGATTACAGGGTGAAAAGGACGAAGAGAAAGGTCTCATGATTGGTGCCGTTGATTATATTACTAAACCTTTTCGACCTGCGATTGTAGCTGCACGTGTGAGCACACATTTAACCATTAAGTTGCAGCAAGATAAGCTTAATCAATTAGCTTTTTATGATCAGCTAACTGGTTTATATAATAGACATTATTTAATGGATGTTGCTAAGCAAAAAATGCAAGCAGCCCAACAACAGCAGCATCCGTTATGGGTGTTAATGGTTGATGTCGACCACTTTAAATCGATTAATGATAACCATGGTCACTCAGTAGGAGATTTGGTGTTACAGCAAGTTGGAGCAGCGTTAGCGATAGATGACGAAACCGCTGTGACTGCGCGCTCTGGTGGGGAAGAGTTTGTTATTCTCTTTGATCAATGTGACGATGAAGAAGCTTTTAATAAAGCGATATTGTTATTGGACGCCATAGAGAGCCTTGATCCACATAAGATTAATGTCACTATTAGTATTGGTATGGCAAAAATTTCTGAGCAAGACAAAGATTTTGATAGTCTATTAAAACGGGCTGATATAGCGTTATATAAAGCAAAAGAGAATGGTAGAAATAGATTAGAACTTGCTTTTTGATCCTATCAATATTTTTTAAAGATATAAAAAAACGGCAACCTAGGTTGCCGTTTTTATTATTATGAACGTAATTAAACGTTAAAGCGGAAGTGGATCACGTCACCATCTTGAGTGATGTATGATTTACCTTCTAAACGCCATTTACCCGCTTCTTTCGCACCAGCTTCACCTTTGCATTCAACGAAGTCGTCAAAGCCAATGATTTCAGCACGGATAAAGCCACGTTCAAAGTCAGTGTGGATTTTACCAGCCGCTTGTGGCGCAGTCGCTCCTACAGGGACAGTCCAAGCACGTACTTCTTTAACGCCTGCAGTAAAGTAAGTTTGTAAGTGTAATAACTCGTAACCACTGTAGATTACACGGTTCAATCCAGGCTCTTCTTGGCCAATTCCTTCTAGGAACTCTGCTTTATCTTCATCATCTAATTCAGCGATTTCAGATTCAATTGAAGCGCACACAGGCACAACTACAGCATTTTCTTTGGATGCAATTTCACGTACTTTATCTAAGAATGGGTTATCTTCAAAACCATCTTCAGCTACGTTAGCAATGTACATAGTTGGTTTTAGTGTTAAAAAGCTTAGGTATTGGATAGCCGCTAGTTCTTCTTTTTCGAAGTCTAAACCACGTACCATACCATCATCTTCTAAGTGGGCTTTAATACGCTCTAAAATAGGTAATTCAAATTTAGCGTCTTTATCGCCGCCTTTGGCCTTTTTAGTTAAACGTAAGATAGCACGATCACAGCTTTCTAAATCAGCTAGTGCCAATTCAGTATTGATGATATCGATATCTTCTTGTGGATCGATCTTACCTGCTACGTGAACGATATTTTCATCTTGGAAACAACGTACAACATGACCAATTGCGTCAGTTTCACGGATGTTAGCTAGGAATTTATTACCTAAACCTTCACCTTTTGATGCACCTTCAACTAACCCGGCAATATCAACAAACTCCATCGTTGTTGGTATTACTTTCTGTGGATTGACGATAGCAGAAAGTTGGTCTAAACGTGGATCTGGTACAGGTACGATGCCAGTATTAGGCTCGATAGTACAAAAAGGGAAGTTAGCCGCTTCAATGCCTGCTTTAGTTAATGCATTAAAAAGGGTCGATTTACCAACGTTGGGTAAACCTACAATACCACATTTAAAACCCATGATTTTATCCTATTAATTTACTGTTATTGTGCTTTGAAGCTATGTAAGCGATTCATCGCTTTTTCGATACCGTCGACCCCTAAAATATGGGTACAACGCGCTGCTTCATCGATACTTTGCTCGATCAAATTTTGTTCTGTACTCGTTGCTTTACCAAGTACATAACCGCTAACACGATTTTTATCACCAGGGTGGCCGATACCAATACGTAAACGGTAAAAATTCTTGTTATTGCCTAGTTTTGAAATGATATCACGTAAACCATTATGCCCACCATGACCACCACCTAGTTTAAATTTAGCGATACCAGGAACGATATCTAGCTCATCATGAGCTACTAAAATTTCTTCGGGTTTAATTTGGTAGTATTTTGCCATTGCGCTAACCGCTTTACCACTGAGGTTCATAAAGGTAGTTGGGACTAATAAGCGAATGTCATTTCCAGCAAACTGAATACGACCAGTATGGCCAAAGAATTTAGCTTCTGGTTTTAGCTGGATGTTTTCTTGAGAGGCGAGTTGTTGTATGTACCATTGTCCGGCATTGTGTCGAGTATTTGCATATTCGGGGCCTGGATTAGCCAGGCCCACAAGCAATTTAATCGTAGTTGACACGATTACTCAGCAGCGTCAGCTTCTGTTGCTTCTTCAGATTCTTCTTCAACAGCCGCTGTTTTCTTAACAGTGATTGCTAATAGTGGTAAATCATGCTCTTCGCCTTTGTTAAGCTCAACAGATTCAACACCTTTTGGAAGTGCAACATCAGAAATGTGAACAGTTTGACCAATTTCAACGTTTGCAATATCAACTTCGATAAATGCAGGAAGATCAGCTGGTAAACAAGTTACTTCTAATTCATTTGCTAAGTGAGCAACAACGCCGCCATTTTTAACTGCTTCTGCAGTTTCTTCGTTTAAGTAATGAAGAGGAACTGTAGTTGTGATTGTTTGAGTTGCATCAACACGTAAAAGGTCTAAATGTTGGATGCGCTCTTTGAAAGCGTGACGTTGGATATCTTTAAGCAATACTTGCTCAGCAACACCGTCGACTTCTAGGCTTAATACAGAAGAGTAAAATGCTTCGATACCTTCAACTTTCATTAACTCTTTGTGTTCAAAAGTTAAAGAAACAGGCTCTTTTCCTGCACCGTATACAACACCAGGTGTTTGGTCTGTGTGACGTAGGCGGCGGCTCGCACCTTTCCCTAAATCTGTACGGCTTGTAGCGATTAATGTAATTGACATGGTAAAACTCCATTAATGAGGATATTAATATTAATTCCTCAAATTAAAATAGATTATCGTTTGCGACCAGCGATAACCACCTTCCCCTTAGTTAAGGGTGTATAAAAAAGGCGCGCTATAGTAACTCAGTAAGTGCGTTTGTACAAATTAAATACGAAAAAAAAGCGTTTATTCCTAAGAAATAAACGCTTTCCTAAAAGCAAACTAAGACAGTGTTACTATCTTATTGATTTTTAGTAATGGAACATCGCAGAGATAGATTCTTCATTACTTACACGACGAATCGCTTCAGCTAGCATACCGCTTAAAGTAAGCTGTTTTACTTTGCCTGTTGCCATGATTTCATCTGTTAATGGGATAGAATCCGTTACGATGAACTCGTCAATAACTGAGTTTTTGATGTTCTCTAATGCAGAACCAGAGAATACTGCATGAGTTGCATAAGCGTAAACAGATAATGCACCACGTTCTTTAAGTGCTGCTGCCGCTTGACATAATGTACCGCCAGTATCGATCATGTCATCAACGATGATACAGTTACGGCCTTCAACGTCACCGATTAAGTGCATTACTTGTGCAACGTTTGCTTTAGGGCGACGTTTATCAATGATTGCTAAGTCTGCATCATCTAATAATTTAGCGTGTGCTCGAGCACGAACAACACCACCGATATCTGGTGATACGATCATTGGGTTTTCTAATTTTTTCTCTAACATATCTTCTAGTAGTACAGAGCTACCGAATACGTTATCAACAGGCACATCAAAGAAACCTTGAATCTGTTCTGCATGTAAGTCAACTGTCATTACGCGGTCAACACCAACGTTAGATAGAAAGTCAGCCACTACTTTTGCAGTAATTGGAACACGGCTTGAACGCACACGACGGTCTTGGCGTGCATAACCAAAGTATGGGATTACCGCAGTAATTCGCCCTGCTGAAGCACGACGTAGTGCATCAATCATGACAATCAGTTCCATTAAGTTGTCGTTAGTTGGAGCACAAGTCGATTGCACGATGAAAATATCATCACCACGAACATTTTCATTAATTTGAACATGTATCTCACCATCACTAAAACGGCCTACATCAGCACTTCCTAATTTGATGAAAAGACGATCAGCAATTTTTTGGGCTAATTCGGGGGTAGCGTTACCTGCAAATAATTTCATGTTTGGCACTATGAGGACCTCTGTAATCCTGTTGATTTGGCTAATGGCAATGTACCATTAACAAGTGTGATTAATTAAATCGTAATTAATCTAGTTTGGTAGTTAATAATTCACGTAATGGTGAAATGTTTACGCCTTTGGTGGTGAAGCAATTCAACCAATTGGGCGACTTTTTTGCTAATAATTCAGCATCATCAGCATGCTCAAATGTACTAAAAACACATGCTCCTGTTCCGGTCATTTGAGTCGGAGCGTATTCTAGCAACCAGTCTATAGTCTTAGCAACCTCGGGATACTCTTTTTTAACACAAGGTTGGCAATCATTTGTCCACTTATTGCTCATAAGCTGTTCATGTGAAAGCTTTTTTGTATCTCTTTTTAATGATGGATTTTTAAATACGGCTGGTGTTGAAATATGACAGCTAGGCATAGCAACAAGATAGTAGGGTTGTGGTGGGTTAACCGATGTTAACTTTTCACCAACGCCTTCGGCAATCGCCGCTTTACCATGTATGAAAATCGGTATGTCTGCTCCTAAGCTGACACCTAGCTCTGCTAATGTTTGTTTACTTAAATTAAGTTGCCAATGATAGTTTAAGGCAACTAATGTGGTTGCTGCATCTGATGATCCGCCACCCAAGCCTCCGCCCATGGGCAGGTTCTTCTCTAATTCGATATGTGCGCCAAGTGGGCAATTGCTGTGCTTTTTCAGTAAACGAGCAGCTTTGTAAATTAGGTTACTTTTAAGAGGTACGCCTGCAATCTCTGGCGAGATAGTAATTTCTCCACTACGATTGGCATTGATGGTGAGAAAATCACAACGGTCAATAAATTGAAATAGGGTTTGTAAATTATGGTAACCATCAGAGCGTTGCCCTGTGATGTATAAAAATAGGTTAAGTTTCGCTGGCGCGGGCCAGCGAATTTTTTCGATACGCATGGATAAACTCTATTGTTGTTGGGTGTTCCACTGGCTAACCGCTATTTTAAGTTTGATATCATCGCGGTTAAGGTCAATTTTTCGTGGTAAGTAGTAGCCTGAAAAGTCTTGGTAGTCTTGATATCTAATTTCCCATTGCTTACCACTACTATCTGTTCCTAATAAATCACTCACTTGTTGTTGTTCATTAAGTTGATAAGGTGCCTGCTCTGGGTTGCCCTTAACCCATTGTTGTAATGCTTGAACAGGTAAATCTAACCCAGGCGCTAACTGCTTAATTAAGGTATTAGCATCTTGTCCGGTATAAACCTGATCATCATTATCAATGATTTCTACCCCTTGCTCATTTTTAGTGACCTGTAAAATACGAGTTCCAATGAAAGTCGTTAATTGTATCGCGTAATTATCACCTTGTTGACGCCAATATATGTTGGCAGTCTGGCGTTCGGACTCAAGGAAAATAGCTAATTTACCCGTTAATATCCAATCATCTAACTGTTGTAGTTGTTTTTGGTGTTGTTGCCATGTGAGATTGCTTGGTACAGAGGGCTCTTCGGAAGTATTGAATTGAGAACAACCAGCTAAGGTGATCATAAGGAATAGTGTTGCTAATTTTTTCATTGTTTAAACCCATCTAAAGAAGTGACTCTAATATAGCAAAGTATTTAATCGATGGCTTTGTTCCTTTATAAAAATCTATTAGTAACTTAGTGATAGTAAAAGGGGATAAGGTATAGATATTTCTTGATTGACATTTTGGCACCAAAAGATGGATTAATTAAGTTCTTATACTATTTTTAATAGATATTTGATTAATTGAATTAATTTTTACAACAAACCATCTAAATAAGGCCGCTGATCTGCAAACGTAATGGCATGCTTAAAAGGGAGGGAAAGTTAGATAATTAATTATTTTGTATCATTGATATTAGAATCATCGATATTCTTTTTAGCCTTGTCTTGTTTTTTATCAAAATATGGCTATAAAGTCACTTATCGAAGAAAAAAATATCTCTTTAGTTATAGTTGTTGTGTAAATTACATATTTAATGAGTAAAAATGATTTCACAAGGAGGGGAAGCGATTTTTGTTAATTTGTTAAGTATTGAATGAACACATTAAGTATTTTTTATAGAAAATAAACTTGTCTTGGTTTAATAAAACTAAGGTATAAGTTGTAAAAGGCTGATTAAGGATAATGTCATGCACTTATTGGATAAATTTTTAGGGTTACAGCAGTCTTTAACACAGTTAGGGGTACAGCATAGTGACTCTGAAAAAGACGATTCAGCGCTTAAAATACAGACTATTTTAAAGTCTTGTTGTCAATTGTTAAATGTCTCACGTGTTAGTGTATGGCTTTTTAATGATCAAAAAAGCAGTATCGTTTGCCAATATCTCTATATTAAAGAAGAGAACCGATTCGACGCTGGTATAGAGATACTAGAGTCTTCGTGTCCTGAGTATTTTAAGTCACTAAATACGAGCCGCGTTATTAACGCCGATAATGCAAGAACTGATAGCAGAACCAAAGAGTTTTTAGAAGGCTATTTGACTCCGCTTAATATTATGTCCATGTTAGATGCGCCAATTTTTAGAGATGGCGAGTTATCAGGGGTGTTATGTATTGAGCAAACACTACAACATCAATACTGGGATATGGCGGAAATTTCCTATGCAGTTTCAGTTGCAGACTGTATTTCATTGATTTATGCGCAGTCCAAATGGCTGTTTGAAAAGCAAAAAATACGTTATATGGAAAGAATAGATCCATTAACCAGTTTAGAAAACCGTTTATTTTTTCAAAAAAGAATATTTCAAGATATTAGCCATGCTTCCCCCAATGATAACTGTGCCGTTGTGTTAATCGGTTTAGATGAATTTACTAATATTAATGCACGCTTTAGTTACGATTTTGCCAATAAATTATTATGTGAAATTGCGCGCCGTTTAGAAAGTATCTCAGTCAATTTACCTTATCAATTATCTCGAGTTGGTGGTGACCTCTTTGCGCTATGGTTAGCTGACTTTAGAAAGCATAGCCAGCTAGAATATGTGATTGCAAGTATTAAAGCGCAGTTTAATGACGGGTTTAAAACCTTTACTAATGAAGTGATTAACTTAACCGCTAGCCTTGGGGTGTTTAATTGTTGTATTAAAGAATTAGCAGATAAAGATCCGTTACGTAAAGCTGAAATCGCCATGCTGAAGGCTAAAGCTAATGGCAATGGCAGTGTTTCCTACTTTAATCCGATATGGTTAATAGAACACCAGGAAGAAGCTTCATTAGAGCATGAATTTGTAGATGCATTAAACAATGGTGAGATTGTTGCTTTTTACCAGCCTATTATTAAACAAAACTATCAAAGCTCGGGCTTCTCTTTAGAGGCGCTAGTTCGCTGGTTACACCCTACTAAGGGGGTAATAACACCGAATATCATTTTACCTATTGCTAAGCGTTTAGGGTTAATGGGGCAGTTAGGCATGGTTATCTTTGAACAAACTTGTGTTGATATTAAGAGGTTTAAAGCATTAGGACTAAAACTGAAGCGAATCTCTGTCAATATTTCCTCAGAACAACTGTTTTCACCACAATTAATTAATCAGATTGAAAGCTGTTTAAAGGAGCAAAAGGTACCTACTGCATTAGTTGAGTTTGAAATAGTAGAAGAGTTGATGGCAGGGGACTTTCAAGTGTTATCAACACAAATAGATAAGTTAACTGATCTAGGGATTCAACTCTCTATTGATGATTTTGGCACTGGGTATTCTTCACTCTCCCGTTTAAAGAATCTCAATGTATCTAAGCTAAAAATTGATAAGTCTTTTGTTGATGGGTTACCACATGGTGACGAGGATATTTGTATTGTTAAGTCTATTATTGGTTTGGCTAAAGGAATGGGCTTAGATATAGTGGCAGAAGGGGTAGAAACACAGGAGCAAGCGAGTTGGTTATTTGAGAATGGTTGTGATTATTTACAGGGGTATTTAATTTCTAAACCGATTCATGCGGATGATCTTCTTACGTTAATGTCACAACAGAATGATTTTTTTAAAATTGAAACTAGCGTTTAACAGGTACGGTTTAGTTTGTTCATTAATGAGTTGTTTAATAATAAATGAATTTATACCAATCATAGTAAGTAACTGATCTATTTTACTTGTTAAAACAACTTATTTCTTCGTTGTAAGTTTCGTATAGGGAACAACCATTTACATCAACTTACGCCTCAAACTAAGCCATTTTTCCGGCGCAAAATTTAGATCAGTTATTTAATACAATTGGTATTACCGTACTGACCTATTCTGTTTACGACACATCCTTTGACCTTGGGGCGCTGGCTTTAGCCTGCAGTGTCTTTG
>NZ_QOCB01000038.1 GCF_003318165.1 Psychromonas sp. B3M02 | reverse complement strand
AATTGATAATAAAGCCTTATAAATATTATCCCTCTAATAATACAAGCCTAACCCCCCAACATCTAATCAATCAAAAATATGATCAAACCAACCAAATAACGCTCGATTTAAATCAAAATGCGAGCGAACGCTCAAAATAAATCTATTCTTGTAGTAAAAATGTTAATGATAAGTATCTTTGTGCACATCAAAACACAGAGCGTTAATCATTAAATAACGAAAGGAATACAAAATGAGTAAACAACATTCATTAATGGGGCAGTGTGTCGCTGAATTTATTGGCACCGCAATATTAATCTTTTTTGGTGTTGGGTGTGTAGCAGCATTAGTATTAGCTGGCGCAAACTTTGGCCAATGGGAAATTAGTATCATGTGGGGCATGGGCGTAGCTATCGCCATTTATTGTACTGCAGGTGTTTCTGGGGCACACATTAACCCAGCTGTTACCATTGCACTTGCGTTATTTCATGGGTTTAACAAAGAAAAAGTATTACCGTATATTATATCCCAGTTACTTGGTGCATTTTGCTCCGCAGCCTTAGTATACGCACTATATAGCAACTTATTTAGTGATTATGAGATTGCGCATAACTTTGTAAGAAGTAGCCAAGAAGCCTTATCGACAGCTGGTATTTTTTCTACTTACCCGCACCCATCGATCTCTTTAATCACTGCATTCTTTGTTGAGTTTGTCATTACAACAGTACTTATTTTCGCAATCTTAGCATTAGGAGATGAAAATAATGGCGCACCTCGAGGTCCACTAAACCCTGTGTTAATCGGTGTATTAATTGCAGTTATTGGTGGCTCTCTAGGTCCACTAACTGGCTTTGCCATGAACCCTGCTCGTGACTTTGGCCCTAAATTATTTGCTTACATAGCGGGTTGGGATTTTGCATTAACAGGCGCAAGAGAGATCCCATATTTCATCGTACCAATTGTTGCGCCTATCTTAGGAGCTTGTTTTGGTGCCTGGGTTTACCCAAAAGTGATTTCACCATACCTGCCAGAAGAAGGCTTTGGCTGCACAATTCCAAATGAGTGTGATTAAAAAATACAAACATGTTGTTTACAGTAACGACAGTTGTCCAGATTAAATAGTAAAAGGAAAAATATAATGACAGATAAAAAATATATCGTAGCGTTAGACCAAGGCACAACAAGCTCTCGAGCTGTGATCCTTGACCATGATGCAAATATCATTAGTGTTTCTCAACGAGAATTTACACAAATTTATCCACATTCTGGCTGGGTAGAGCATGATCCAATGGAGATTTATGCGACACAAAGTTCAGTATTAACAGAGTGTTTAGCGAAAGCGAGCATTCGTAGTGATCAAGTGGCAGGTATCGGCATTACTAACCAACGTGAAACCACTATTGTTTGGAATAAAGAGACAGGTAAACCGGTTTATAACGCGATTGTTTGGCAGTGTCGTCGTACAGCTAGCATTTGTGAAGAGCTTAAAGATCGTGATGGTTTAGAAGACTACGTGCGTGAAAATACGGGTTTAATGCTAGACCCCTACTTTTCAGGCACTAAAGTAAAATGGATCTTAGATAACGTCGAAGGTGCACGAGAAGATGCTGAAGCAGGTAAATTACTATTTGGTACGGTAGATACTTGGTTAATCTGGAAAATGACACAAGGTCGCGTACATGTAACTGATTACACCAATGCTTCTCGTACCATGTTATTTAATATCAATAAATTACAGTGGGATGAAAAACTACTTGCTGAGTTAGGTATTCCTGCTTCTATGATGGCGGAAGTAAAAAGCTCTTCTGAAGTTTACGGTAAAACTAATATTGGTGGAACAGGCGGCACACGTATTCCAATTGCAGGTATTGCAGGTGATCAACAAGCTGCATTATACGGTCATATGTGTGTAGAAAAAGGACAAGCTAAAAACACCTACGGTACAGGCTGTTTCCTATTAATGAACACTGGTAAGGAGAAAATCACTTCTACACATGGTCTTCTAACAACGCTAGCTTGTGGTCCAAAAGGTGAAGCCACTTACGCATTAGAAGGCGCTGTATTCATGGGTGGTGCTTCTATCCAATGGTTACGCGACGAGATGAAAATACTCTCAGATGCAAAAGATTCTGAGTATTTTGCTACTAAAGTTGGTTCATCAAACGGCGTTTATGTTGTCCCAGCCTTTACTGGTTTAGGCGCACCTTATTGGAACCCTTATGCACGTGGTACTATTGTTGGTTTAACACGAGGCACCAATTCGAATCACATTATTCGCGCGACATTAGAGAGTATTGCTTATCAAACTCGTGATGTACTTGATGCAATGCAAGCAGATGCTGATATGGAACTAGCCTCTCTTCGTGTAGATGGTGGTGCTGTAGCGAATAATTTCTTAATGCAATTCCAATCGGATGTGCTTAACACAACAGTACAACGCCCTGCGGTTACTGAAGTAACAGCGCTAGGTGCGGCCTATTTAGCAGGTATTGCTGTAGGTTACTGGAGTAGTTTAGATGAGCTACAAAACAAAGCCGTTATTGAGCATTCTTTTGAACCCGTTGCAGTACAAGAGAAACGCCAGCAACGCTATAATGGTTGGAAGCGCGCAGTAAAATGTGCCACGGTATGGGCTGACCTTCATAATGAAGATAACGAAGATACACCTTAACCAGCTCATTGATTAAATCCAATTAAAGAGCGCCTGAGCGCTCTTTTGTTATCTATATTGTAAAATTCCTGTCTATTTGTCTCTCATTCGAACGTAAAACGCGCATTACACTTGCTATTCCTAATCCCCACACAGTAAACTGTTTTTAATAAATTTTGCCATGGGCGCAGGAGAGAGGTTAAATGAAACAGACAACAAGACACCAAGAGATCGTTAACTTAGTACAGAAAAATGGTTATGTCAGTACTGAAAGTCTTGTTGAGCATTTCAATGTTAGTCCTCAAACTATCCGTAGAGATCTCAATGAATTAGCCGATGAAAATAAAATTCGTAGACACCATGGCGGAGCAACAACTCAACAAAGTTCAGTGAATAGCTCATACCATGATCGTAAATCTCGTCAGTCAGATGTTAAAGATGCCATTGCCCAAGCATTAGTAAAATACATTCCCGATGGTGCGACCCTGTTTATTGATATCGGTACCACGCCGGAATACATCGCTAAAGAGTTGGTTAAAAACCATAAAGGATTACGCATTGTTACTAATAATATCAATGTCGCGAGCATTTTAATGACTAACGATGACTTTAAAGTCATTCTAGCCGGTGGTGAAGTTCGTAACAGAGATGGCGGTATTGTTGGTGAAGCGACTTTAGACTTTATCAAACAATTCCGTTTAGACTTTGGCATTATCGGTATCAGCGGAATCGATTATGATGGTTCACTATTAGACTTTGATTATCATGAAGTACGTGTAAAACAAGCGATCATCGAAAATAGCCGTAGCGTATTCCTTGCTGTTGACCATACCAAATTTGGTCGTAATGCCATGGTTAATCTGGGTAATATCAGTGAGTTAGATATGTTAATCACAGACTTAACACCACCTAATGAAATCGTTAGCATCTTAAAAGAGCATAACATTCCATTAGAAGTAATTAATAACCAAACCACTGAGCAAGCTGACTAATAATAAGCATTTTTTAAAGCATCTAATATATTACCCTCTCTTAATGCAGATAAAACCACAATGTTTTTATCTGCATTAACAAGTATTTACCTTCTCTATCGCGACTTATCTACAGGCCTCACTCCCTATTACATAAAGTATGAATAACCATCTCCTGTTCAGGGTTTTCTTGCACAGGAACATCATAAGTCTTTGCTGTGTTGGTTATGTCACACTGTAAACGACTTAATTTATCTTTTAAGGTTAATGAGTTTTGGTTGCCATTATAAAATAACTTAGCTAACCATAAGGTCAACTCATTCTCGCCCGGCTCACCTAAATAGATATGTTGCATCAGTGAGCCACTACCAAACATACTGGACGGTTTTGAGGTTTTTATAGTAGAAGATGGAAAGATAAATCTCCCCTGCTGATCAGTAACAGTTTGATCTAAATGTCGACCATCATAATATAGCTCTCTATAGACTGTTTTCCCCACCACCGCTTTACCATCATCTAATAATTGCCCCTGTACCGGCGGTGATAATAAAAAGGTTTCTCGGTTAAAAAAACTAAAGATATCCGCACTCACAGAGCGACTAAAAACAAACAATAAAATGATAATAACAATGATTAAACTCAGTTTAATTAAAGCCATGTTACTTCCCGATTAAGTGAAAAGTGCAACCAATAAAAATGCCGCTTAATGCGGCATTTTTAAAACGTTTAAAAAGATGAAATAGTTATTCAGCAAAACTTCCAAATCAAGAACGCCAATGCAAATCCAACTAAATAGATCATGCCTAACCAAGTTAGTCCTTGTAAGAGCTTACCATGTTTAATACTAGGCTCAGATCTTACCAATCTAAAATTAAGCCACGCAAACACAGGCGTAGTAATGAAAGCTAAGGTCATCGCAAAGGTTAACATAGGTGCTAACGCTGATTTGAAGAACAATACAATCGTCATACCTGCTAAGGATTGTAAGATTAACCAGATATTTAAACTGTGTTTAGACTGTTTAAAACCTAATAGCTTATGTGATTCATTCAAGGTACGTGAATAACCATCTAACACTGTGATTGTAGTACCAAATAAACATAAGAAAGCAATCATAGAGACTAAAGGACGAGACCATTCACCAATGGTTAATGCGTACATATCAATTAAATGCTGTGCAAAAGCAACCCCACCCAATACCGTACCACTGGTTTGTCCATACTGTACCAAGACACCTAACCCAAAGAACACTAACGCCAGTACAGCTGTTAACCAGTAACCAAGATTAAAGTCTAATAATCCCTGTTTTTTAGTAATTACCTGTTGTTTTTGTTTTGCTTTTAACCAAAGAGAGCTTAATGCAGAAACTTCAATAGGTGCTGGCATCCAACCCATCAATGCCACCATAAAACCTAACATAGCTAGTTTATAAGGTGAGGGACCTTCGTAGTCAGCAGGTGTCATAGGACCATTATTAAAGGCAACAATAAAAGCGGCTACCGTAGTAATAGTTAATATAACCATGATCACTTTAGCCACATTATCTAGGGCTTTAAAATGACCAAATAATAGGATCATTAAACACACACCCAGTATCAACCAACATAATAGAGTCACCGATACATTAACTGGCAACGCATAATGTAGCAAGCTTGCTGTTAATAATAGTACGCCCGCCGTACTCACCACAGCAGCAAGAACATTTAATGCCGCAAAACAGTAGAAATACCAAGGACCTTTGCCTTTATAGCCTTCGATCAAGTTATTACCCGTCGCTAATGTATATTCAACACCAAAACGGAAAAAAGGATATTTTAGAACGTTAACCGCAACCACTAACCACAGCAGTTGCCAACCAAAAATAGCACCTGCTTGGGTAGATGCAACAAGGTGCGAACCGCCAATAGAAGCGGTTGCCATTAATATTCCGGGACCAAACGCATTTAAGCGCGATTTTAAACTTGATACGGCTTCATTCATTTATTTATAACTCGAGTTAGGATATTTTTGTGGTCGGTTAACATACATAATTAATGGTTAATAAAAAAGCAAAAAGAGTGGCTTTCAGAGGATTAATAGAGTTTTAATAGCCAAATCACTATTACTGTAAAAAAATCAATAAATCGCAGGCTAAAAATATTAATAAAAGTTGGGTTTTAACAGATAGGTTTATCTTTCAACAGATCGGATTCACCAATAATAATAGAGGCTTGATACCAGTTTTGAATGGTGAAGTTTTTCCCCTCTAGTTGATTTAATATCAGCTTACTGATCTGTTTACCAACGCCATGTGTATCATAATCAAGTGTGGTGATTGAGGGTTTAGTGTATTGGCTATGCTCGTAGTTACCATAACCCGCAATCGCAATATCCACTCCAGGTTGGTAACCTAAATTTTCACACGCTACCATCGCCCCTAAAGCCATCGCATCATCAGCACATAAAATACAGCTTGGAGGTTGTGTTAAGGCCATTAATTGCTTGGTCATCTCAATAGCATCACGCTCCGTTAACTCCCCATGTAATAAATAACCTTGTTCAACTGTTAATGAAGCTTCTTGCATCGCTTTTAAATATCCCAATTGGCGAGCGGTAGCTAAAGTCAGTTGATCTGGACCATTGAGGAAAGCAATACGCTGATGCCCTGCATTAATTTGACGTTGTGTTAATTGATAAAAAGCATCTTGATTATCCACATCTACAAATCGTTCATCTTGATAACCAGATTCATAACCTAAACAAACATAGGGGAAGTGATGAACATTTAATAACGTAATGCGAGGATCATTGTGTCGAGTTCTCACGATAAACAGCCCATCCACCAAACCACTGGTGATAAAATCAAAATAGACTTTTTGCTCATCTTGCGTGTCAGAGATTGTTGTTACTATCAGTTGATACCCCTGTGTAATTAAAAACTCAGAAGCACTCGCTAATACCTTAGAAAAAGCAGATGAAACAAACATACGCGCATTAGCAGGTAAGATAATACCAATGTTTTTAGAGCGCCCTGAAGCTAATCGCTGCGCCGTAGGGTTGGCTCTATAACCGAGTATTTTAGCCGCTTCCAACACTTTTAAGCGTGTATCAGCGTTAACATCACTATATCCATTTAACGCTCTAGATACAGTTGATTTTGAGAGTCCTAAGTAATCGGCTAATTGTTTAATAGACATCTGATTATGCTCACTTATAAGCGCTGATCAGTTTCACTATCAAACAGCAACACCCGTGACAGTTCTACAACTAAATCGATCTGCTGGTCTCGTTGCAACTCAGAGCGTAAATCCAATCTAGCTTTTACCGCCTCACCCGCTAAATTAAACAAAACCTCCTTATCAAAACCCATCGGCTCTATTAAATCTATTTGCAGCCCAGTAAAGTTAAAGGTGTTGTCGGTCTCTGGAAATAACCGACTATCGTTAAAGAAATCAGGTCGAATACCTACTTTCACCGGTATCCCTTGCTGATCAATCACTGTTTGCAAAGCAACATTAGACAACTGCTTTCTAGGTAAACGGTAATTGTCCACCAGCAAATAATCGTTAAACAAGGTGCCCTCAATAATATTCATGGAAGGAGACCCAATAAACTGCGCAACAAATACATTAGCAGGATTTAAATACACCTCCATTGGTGTGCCGGCTTGAGCGATATAACCATCATGCAATACCACCACCTTATCAGCTAAAGTCATCGCCTCCACTTGATCATGGGTGACATAAACACTAGTTCGCCCGAATTTATTATGGATTTTGCCTATTTCTGTGCGCATATGACTACGAAGTTTGGAGTCCAAGTTTGATAAAGGTTCGTCAAACAGGAACAGATCCGCTTCACGGATGATCGCCCGTCCCATGGCAACGCGTTGACGCTGCCCACCAGATAAATCAGCAGGTTTGCGATCTAATAACTCTTCTAGTTGCAACATTTCAGAGACTTCAGCTAAACGTCGTTCAATATCCGCGTTATCAACCTTTAATCGACGCAGGGCAAAGATAATATTCTCTCTCACTGATTTATGCGGATATAAAGCGTAGTTTTGAAACACCATAGCAATATTACGGTGTTGCGGTTCAATATCATTCACTACTCGCTCACCAATCACAATGTCCCCTGAAGTGGCTTGCTCTAAACCTGCAATCATCCTCAAGGTCGTTGATTTTCCACAACCAGATGGCCCCACTAGGACCACAAACTCACCATCCTCAATACTTAAATCAATCCCTTTCACCACGGCTGTGTCACCGAAGCTTTTGACAATATTTTTTAATTTAATCGCAGCCATAATTATTCTTTAACCCCACCGTCTGTTTTACCGCCTTTCATAAAGCGAGATGCTAATAGGAAACAAATAACAATCGGGGCAAGGGTCAGCATAGAGGCCGCCATAATACGATCCCAGATTGCATTTTTTGAAACAAATAACTCTTGAAGTGCTAATGGTAAAGTATGAAATTCTGGATATTGCTTTAAAAATACCGACGCAAATAAATACTCATTCCAACCAATAATAAAACAATAAATAAATACCGTGGCTAACATAGGAAGTGATAAAGGTAACACCACCTTAATAATCGCTTCTTTACGAGAACAGCCATCCATCATTGCCGCCTCTTCAAGTGCAAATGGGATACCACGGAAATAGTTACCCAACATATACATACCCACAGGCAGTGTTTGTACAATATAAATAAGGAACAAACAAAAAGCGCTTCCCCATAAAGAAGATGCTAACCCAACATTCATCGCCATTTGATAGAGAGGCACCATTAACAACACGCCACCGACCATATACACAAATAACACAGATCGTTGTATCACCACCTGTCCTTTAAAGCGTAAACGACTGATCGAATAAGCGCCCATCACTGAAAAAACTAGCGAAAAGCTTGCTGCACCCACGGAAAATATCACGCTGTTTAACATATATTTACCAAAGGGAAATAGATTGTCGTTAGCCGTATATTTAGCGGCGATTGCCTGCTTTTTCTCTGCTGACAACTTAGGGTTGTTGAGTATTTTTTGTATCGCCGCAGGTATTTCTACTTTCTCTGCTTCGGTTAACCCTAATAACTCTTTATAAGCATCTAAATTAATACTTTGTGGAATCAATGAAGGATTCCCCCAATCATATTGGTGCTTTAATGACGTTGATAGAATTTGCGCAAAGGGTAATAAGCTAAAGCTCACTAACAGTAAAATAGCAATCGCAAATCCGATACGTCCTTTTATGTTTTTTTTTCCTAACATAATCGTTACCACTTCATGATTTTTTTAATATAGAACCAGATAAAAATCGACAATACACCTAATTGAATAACAGAGGTGGCTGCGGCTAACCCTTGATCAATAACACCAGTAAACGCTTGGTAGTAAGTAAAGATTGGTAATGTTTCTACATTCGGAGCCAATAGATAAACATCTTCAAAACGATTTAAATTCCAAATTAAGCGTAACAACACTACCGTGGCTAACACAAAATAAAGCTCGGGTAAGGTGACATGAAAAAATCGTCCTATTGGGCCATAACCATCAATGGCTGCTGCTTCATATTGATCTCGAGAAATAGACACCAACTTAGATAAGATAAGCAAATAAGCAATCGGTGCATGTTTCCAAATATCAAATAGCACCACCACCCACAACGCGGAATCAGGATCGCCAATTAAATTACTACGCTCACTCCACAAACCTAGCAAATCAACAAATAGGTAATTCACCACCCCAGAAATAGGATCAAATAAAAACTGCCAACCAAATACCACCGAAATAACAGGGGCAACATAGGGCAACATAATCGCCGCATTCACTAAGCCTCTGCCCATAAAAGGATCACGTAGCAATAATGCCATCGCTAATCCAAGTAACGTGGTGCCGACGACAGTCCCCAATAGATACAAACTAGTGGTGGCAATAGCACTATAGTAATCACTGTTAGATAACAGCTTGATATAGTTTTCAATACCAACAAAGGTTTTAGAGCCGTTTAATTGCACATCGAAAAAACTCAAATACACGTTGTACATTAATGGATATAAAATGAGTAAGCCTAAAATCGCAATGGTTGGTGCAACTAACTTCCACCCAAACCTAGCTTCAGCGCGCTCTAATGGTGTCATCATCTCTCCTTACAGGCATTCACATAACGTGCGATGACAGTAAACAGTCACCACACGGTTTAATAAAAAATACCTACAGTTATTCTGCGATCACCGTTTGCATCTGTTTTTCAGCCCAATCTAAGGCGGTTTGTGTTGGTTCTTTTTCAATTGCGGCACGATAAATCATGCGAGGAATGATCTGTTTTGCAAAGATTTCACCGGATTTTGGAAAGGTTTTACCCTCGACAACAGAGAAGTTTTTAATACTGTCAAAACCAGCCACAATCTCTTTGATCGACTCTTTACCGTATTGCGCAAAAATACCTTTAGGATCATCAAGGAATTCATCTGTTTCAGCAATATCACGCAGCATAGGCAAGTGCCCTCCCACTGCCATATGCGAGTAAGCAACTACTTGGTCTTTTTCATTCATATATTGAATAAAGGCTTTAGTCGCTTTGACCTCTTCCTGGTTATCATTTTTCATCATGGTAAAGCCAACTAAGGTACCGAATGAAGAAGGCGACGTATTAGTAATGGTAGTCGCTAAACGGGTATTTTTTGCTAAGTCAGGATCAAAAGCAGCGCCTTTTAAATCTTTAAAGTTATCTGAACTCAAGGAGCTCGCAGCAGCTTCCGCTAAGGCAATATCATCTAAAATATAAGAAGAGTAAAAGAACATCGCTAACTTACCTTGCAGGTAATAATCACGTGCGCGCCAGCTTTGCGGGCCAGGTGGGTTGTATTGTGCTAACTCGGTATAAAAATCTAAAACCTGTTTTTGCGCTGCAGAGTTAAAAATAAGCTCACCATCTTTATTAAACTGACCAGCAGCATTAGATAAAGCAAATTGTGTATAACATTGCTCTGCATAATTATCTGCCTTGGTACCAATTAAAATACCGTATTGGTTATCACTGGGTTTATAAAAGTATTTGGCTGCCGCTTCAATCGCTTCCCAGGTGATTGGGGGAGCAAGCCCAGCTTCTTTGAACCAATCGGCACGATACCAGATCCCCTGCACCCAACCACTGTAAGGGACAGAAACATATTCATTCAACGCTGCACTTTCTACTAATTTCAGCGCCCCCGAGTAGAAACGATCTTTGCCTATGGTTTGAATTAACTCAGTGCTCGAATCTGCATCAACAATACCCTCTTCAGCAAACGCTAAAGATAAATCAGAACCTACTTCAATCATATCCGGTAAAGTATTAGCCGCTGCTGCTGCCGCAATTTGTTTAGGCATATCGTTTTCATCAACTGCAATCACTTTCACATCAATACCAGGATTTAATGCCTCAAAGACATCTGCCATAATTTCAATGGTTTGAAGGCGGTCTGATTGAGTTTGTGTGGTCCAATATTCAACGGTTGTTGCATTGACTAAACTAGAAAAGGGTAAACTTGCCGCTGCAAGTCCAAGGCTTAATTTACTGATTTTCATTGTTATTTCCTCATTTGATAATAGCGTTATAGGCTGTTTAATCTCGTCGGAGTTAACTCATAAAATCACCTTTATTTGAGTAATTTTATTTATTTAATTCAGTCTACCTTAAATGTTATTGGTTATTGTTTGAGCTAAGTCTCGTTATCGGAAATGATCAAAACCGGTTTTGATCATTGAGCCATCGGTCACTATTCAACCAAAAACAGACTGCTATTTAACATGAGGAGACAAGTTTATCGCTTATTAAGCTAACGCTAAGCGATGAACTAACGAGGGAAGTATTACTTCAGTGGATAAGTACTTTTCATATGAAGAGATAACAATATTAATCATTACTAAGTGTAATAAGTGGGGCCCTCGCGGCATTCAAAGCGGCTAGCACAGCAACGACAGCTGCAACATAGAAGCTGGTTTGGAAGGCATTAACAACCGGCTCATGAGAACCACTTCGTAACGCTTCGATACTGGTATTATGATCAAACCCTGGTAATAAGGCATAAAGCAACACGCCAAACAACGCAGTGCCTGTTGCAGCACCTAAATTACGACTCAATGAAGCTAATGCAGTCACAGTACCGACATTACTTTTGCCTGCGACAGTCTGAATCACTAACTGTGTAGTTGGCATCACAGTGCCGAAACCAATACCACAAAGCATACCCAAAAAACCGATTAATACTGGCTCTGGAGGCAAGCTCCCTAGCGCAATAAAGCCTGATGCAGACAATGACATACCAATGACAGGTATCCATTTAGGCACACCTGTTTTAGACATAATGCGACCACTACATAATGCCCCGAAGATTTGACCACCTGTTAAAGGTAATAATAATAAACCCGAGGTTGCCGCATTGGTTTTTAATCCTAATTGTAAATAAATAGGCAAGAAGAAGATTAATGCAAACATACAAGCAGCAAACAATAATGAAGTTAATAACGGGATATAGATAGCCCTATCCACCAGCAAATGGTTAGGTAAAAAAGGCGTAGAATGACGACATTGGTTGCGGTAAAAAATCCCCCCCAAGGCCACGAAAACAACCCAATACACTAAACTGGTCAAAGACAACCATTGGAAGTCTTGTCCGCCCACTGATGCCCAATATAAAAAGACGGTGCATAACAAAGGAAAAACCAATAAGCCAACCCAATCAATGGGTTTATTTCTGTGTTCTAAAATAGGTTTAGGGGTAAGGCGAAGTAAACGCCAAGCAGCGATCATCGCTAATGGGATATTGGCCCAAAATAACCAATGCCAAGTATAATGAGTTACCACTAACCCACCAATCACTGGCCCACCAATGCTGGCACAGGCAAACATAGAGGCAAAGTAACCTTGATATTTGGCACGTTGCCTTGGTGGAATCAACTCTGCAATCAACGCTTGTGATAGGCTCATTAAACCACCGCCACCCAAACCTTGGATAACTCGTCCCATGATTAATTCAGTCATATCAGAAGCTACTGCGCCAACCACTGAGCCAATACAAAAAATCCCCAATGCCCAAACTAATACATTACGACGACCGTAACGGTCACCTAACCAGCCATAAATAGGCACAGTAGCTACCGTTGCTAATAAATAACCAATGGCAATCCATGAAGATAAATGCAACTGACCAAGGTCAGCAACAATACTGGGTGTCGCTGTTGCTAAAATGGTTTGATCAACAGCCGCCAAAAACATCGGTAGAAATACCGCGGAAAAGAAGATTAGAAAAGCCTGGCGGGTAAGTGCTGTGCTCATAGGTTAACTAATGAATAAGGTTGAGATAAGAACAACATGGCGATCACTCATTGTTGATAAAAATAATAAGCAAATGATGGCAGAATATCACAACACATCAACCTATTTATTTCTAATATAATCAGTTGATTTGATAGATTGAATATATTTAACCTTAATTCTGATTAACGGAAGCGAGACGTTAACTAAAATCAGATAGTTAAATTATTTATTAGATTATACTATTGTAAAATCGCGGTGTGAGCTCGCTTTTCTTATTCAGTATTACGGCTCTTTACTTATAAAATAAATAAAACTAGCAATACTCTACAGAGCACTGCTAGTTTAATAAGGAGAAGTTAACCTTTAGATTCCTTTAAAAAATTAACAGCACGATCCGGGAAATCAGTGAATACCCCATCTACATCCGCTTTATAGAAAAAGATATTTAAGAAGTCTTCAAAATCCTTTGCGTATCCAGGTACATGACCTTCATCGATTCTAAAGGTATAAGGATGTACTTTCATGCCTGCTTGATGTGCATTTTCCACTAAAGAAGTAAAGATTAAATCGCCTTGTTTTGAATCAGGAGAAACGACCATTGGGTACCAAGGCCCTACTCCATCAGCATATTCGGCAATCTGTTTCATCGCACCAGGTTGGTACATCCAATCGTAGTTATAGTCTACGGATTTACCATCAATATACTCTTTGGTTTCACCCCAACTTGTTTCCGCCATTAACTGAATAAGCTTAATATCCATATTTCGTTCAGGTAATAAATCGTCTTTAATACGCTTGAGTTCATTAACATCAAAAGACTGTAAGTAAGCTAGATCAGCTTTTTTAGTGTAGCCATATTGCTTAAATACATCTAACACGGCACTACTGATGTCCTTTCCTTCGTGACGATGAAACCAAGGAGCTTTAACTTCAACATAGATACCTACATCATGGCCAGTACTAGTGTTGAGCCCTTGAATCAGTTCAATTTCATCTTGTAGGGTGTGTACTTTGAAATGCGACTGCCAAAGCGGGAAACGTTTTGGATAAATAGCTGTTTTCTTACCTTCTTTAATAGTAAAAGCTTCAGTCATATCCAATTGTTTAATTTCTGCTAAAGTAAAGTCGATCGCATAGTAGCGCCCACCTTCACGCTTACGATTTGGAAAAATATCAGCAACATTAGTGACACGATCTAAATAATGGTCATGTAATACCACCAGCGCATTATCTTTCGTCATAACAACGTCTTGCTCAATATAATCTGCTCCCATAGCGTAAGCCATTGACTTAGCTGACATGGAATGCTCAGGCAAATAACCACTTGCACCTCGGTGAGCGACGACTATTTTTTCTGCGTATGCACTGTTAGCTAAGGGTATTGCAATTAAAGCCGTTACTAACCATTTTTTTAAGTTTGGTAATTGAATCATGATGTTGTTGCTCCTTGTATTAAAAATACTAAAAAATAAGCCCGTATTACGTTCAATTAGTTGCTTTTACAGCTAATAAAAGTTTAGAAAACTCCGCAAAGCCATACCCCCCCGATTCAGACATGACAACTTGCGGGTGATGCTTAAGCTTGCTCCAGTAATTTTTAATGTTAGCGACACCAACACTTTTAGGTAAGTTAGCAAACATAAGCTCATCATTTAATGAGTCACCGATATAACAGGCTGTTTTTATGATCTGTGCTTGAGACAAACCCTTTTCTTGCAAAAAACTAAATGAGGTAGCTTTTTTAGAATGATCTCCATACCAACTATTGATATGAATGGAACTTGCTGTGGCATTCGCACCTAAAGTCTTGATTTTCGAGATCACTTCGGCAATAACATCAGGAGAGACAGGAGTTCGATTCTGCCCAATATCAATGGCAACTTCACATAGACGGTACGACTGATCTAATGTTAATTCTAAATCGGGATAATCAGCTAAAATGTCCATGATTTGCTGTTTTAATACTGATTGCTTTTTAATAATAGTGGGCATTGATTCACCTGAGGTAAGAGTTAAAAATCCACTTTTCTTTTCCATAATAAAAGCACCATTCTCCCCAATTACCGCATCGACAGGCCAAAGCTGAGCAATGTGATCACACCAGCCTGCGCATGCTCCAGTCACAGCAACGACTTTCAAACCCGCTTGTTGTAAAGCAGACAAAGCGATTAATGTTTCTGGTGGTAACTGTCCCTCCCAAGTTAACGTATCGTCAACATCAGTCAGCACCCATTGCACATCTTTCCATTCATTCGTTAATGTATTTTTTGGTAGTTTCATCATATCTCTTAATATCTATGGGGCTTATCAGCTTATATTTAATGATTAAACAGACGCTCAACTTATAGTAAATTAGGCAAAAACATCACTAAGCCTTCTGAGTAGGTTAACAGCATTAATACAGCTAATAATGCCAATAAAAGAGGCAACACTTCACGCACAAAATCCACCAGCTTTACTTTAAGTATTGAACAAACGGTAAACATCATCGAACCAAATGGAGGTGTTACACCACCAATCATAATATTAACAATCACGATAATGCCGAAGTGAACAGGGTTAACCCCAAGGTTCAGCACTGCAGGTAATAATAATGGCGTTAAGATGATCATTGCCGCTCCACCCTCAATGAACATACCCACAATCAATAACAATAAGTTAATCAGCATTAATAGAACTAACTTGTTATCAGTCACTAAAATTAAAGCTGAAGCGACATTCTGCGGAATTTGCTCTAATGTCATGTAATAGCCAAAGATCATCGCACCGATGATAATAAACAATACACTGCTCGTACCTTGAATGGTCTCTTTGAAGATCACCGGGAAATGGCTAAGCTTTAATTCACGGTAAACAAATAACCCAATAATGGCACACAATAAAACAGCAATAGCCCCTGCCTCTGTTGGCGTAAATAAACCAAAACGCATACCTAGAATAATGCCAAATGGAATTAATAAAGCAGGAATGGCTTTGCCTAAATGATGTAGGCGCTCTTTAGCTGATGCAGCTTGCGACCTTGAAGGCGCATAGTTACGTCGCCTAGCAATGATCGCAATAGTCACCATCAAAGATAGTGCCATCATAAATGCAGGCACATAGCCCGCAATAAACATTTGATGCACTGATACATTCGCTAATAACGCGTAAATAATAAGATTAATCCCCGGTGGGATCACTGGACTAATGCTCGATGATGCCGCAGTTATTGCAGCAGTAAACGGCAAGTCATAACCTCGTTTGGTCATTTCAGGCGCAAGTATTTTAGATTGCATTGCTGCGTCTGCATTAGCAGACCCAGAAATTCCGCCCATCAGCGTACTTAACGCAACGTTCACATGTGCAAGGCCACCGGTTTTATGGCCAATGATTGAATCTGCAAATGACAGCAAACTACGGCTTATTCCAGAATAATTCATCACTGATCCCACCATTATAAAAAAGGGAATCGCCAATAACGGGAAGGATGAAGCAGATGAAATAAAGCGTTGCATCACTAAGCTGACTGGAATCGAGGTATTGATAAATAAAAAATAAACCAACGAAGAGGCGATCAATGAAAATGCGATAGGTACGTTTAATAAGAATAAAACGAACAAAATAATAATGGGAAGATAGATTTCCACTGTGTCACCTATAGAGTATTGGGTTGCTTTTTAAATAGCTGTTTTAAATCACTTCGAATGAAGTTGATGGTATGAATCGTCATTAAAGAAAAGCACAAAAACAACACACCGTTAATGGTAAAATAAGACATCCCCATCACAGGAGAAACTTTATTAGATAACATCATGTAGTCGTAACTTAAATAAGCAAGAATCACATTAATGACTAATAAAAATGATAAAACCAACAGATTAAATGGGACCTTTGCTCTTTCAGGTAATAATGCAATAACAACATCAACCCCCATGTGTAACTTATGTTTGTAACACGAGCTAATACCAAAGTAGACTGACCAAATAAAACAGATAACCGCTAGCTCTTCGCTCCATGGCACAACAAAACCAAATCCATAACGAAGAAATACATTAATAATCACCATCAAAATGGTAATGGATATGGCAATGGACGCGAATATCTCTTCAAAATTTTTAACTAAGAAGCCCATGACTTCTCCTACTTATTAACTCATTGAAATAATGATTGTTAAGTAAAATTTGTTATTAATCATTCACACTTACTTCACTATAAACGTAGTAACATCGTCATTTTAAACCTTCAAAATAGACTATTTAAAAACGATGGAAGTAATCGATAATGGTATGAATGACATTTCATAACGTAAAAAATAACTGCCTTATTGAAAACCCAATAAAGCAGTTATCTGATAGTACTTTTAAAACTGATCACTTACTCAGCAGCACGGATTTTTTCAAGCTCTGCACCAATTCGGCTTCGGATGTCATCACTCCAAGCAGGGAATTGATTGTAAACATCAGCTGTTAATTTACTAAATTCAGCGCTATCAACTTCGTTAAATTTAACGTCTAAATCTTGTAGTTTTTGAGTGTATTCAGCATCTAACTTAACTAACTCAGTGGTATTCGACACAGCACCAGCCGCTAGCTCTTCATTAATGATTTGCTGTTGCTCAGGTGTGAATTTATCCCAAACTTTAGGTGAGATATAAAGACCTACAGTCCCTAAAAAGTGTTTGGTTAATGACATGTTTTTAGCCACTTCATACATTTTAGTTGAGTACATAGTCAAAATTGAACCTTCAAGACCATCAACCACACCTTGTTGAACACCAGCATAGGTTTCAGGAAAAGGTAATGATGCTGGCGCAGCCCCCATCGACGCTAATGTACTAATAAATAATTGGCTACCAGGAACACGAATACGCATGCCAGCCATATCCGCAGAGTTTTTAATTTCTTTATTGGTGATCATATGACGGAAACCAAACATGTAATCAGCATTTAACACTTTAATGCCTTTCTCTTCGACTTCAGCAGTTAAGTCAGCGACTAATTGAGTATCCATCATGGCTAGGTATTCGTCGTAAGAGTTATATAACATTGGACCAGCTAACGCAGCAAAGTCAGGAACATAATCTCCAAGGTAACTTAAATCTTCAACCGCAATCCAATCGGCACCATTAACAACTTGCTCAAGGTTATCTTTATAAACTGGTAATTGCCCACCAGGATAAACTTTGATGTTTACACCTCCATTAGTACGCTCTCGAATTTTATCCGTCGCTTTGATTAGCTCTTTAGTCAATAATTCGTTTTGAGTAAATACCAAACTCATGTTGATATCAATTGGCTCAACTGTTTTAGCACCTTTTGTTGTTTCAGCAGGTTTTTCGCCACAACCAACCAGCAATGCAACAGCAGTTAATACGGTTCCGATTACCTTTATCATAAATAGTACCTTTGTTTGTAAAGTTAGCTTTAATAAATCAATTCGTTTATTAAAACAAAAAGAGTGAGATAACTTGTATGTGCTTCTCACCCCATCAAATTATTCATATGAACACCCAAATAGTCATATGAAAATATCTATTGTGCAAATAGTAGGTTACAAAAATGTAGACCAGCACCTATAAATACCAATTAACTGTTAAGTTAATATGACAACCTGCTATATTTTAAGTCTTTTATATTTTCTAAAATACATTATCATTAACAACACCATAAAAGTTCAAATGAACATAACTAGGTAAATTTATGATCGCAGGTCATCGCGGTGCAGCGTCATTGGCACCAGAAAATACATTATCAGCGTTTAAAAAAGCACTGCAATCAGGTGCAAAATGGATTGAGTTAGACACACAACTTAGCGCAGATAAAATCCCAGTCATCTTCCATGATGAAACCGTTGATCGTTGTACAAACGGTGAAGGCTTAGTCGCTGATTTTACATTCAGTCAATTACAAGCATTAGATACCGGAAGCTGGTTTTCGGCAGTATTTATCGGTGAACAGATTATATCGCTAGAGCAGACTTTATTATTCTTCATGGAAAATGATTTGAATATGAATCTTGAGATTAAGGTTCATCATTCTGAGCAAGCTGAACCGCTTGTAGATGCAGTTTCAAAAGTATTAGCTAAAGTAAATTTTCCCAATGAAAAGCTCATCATATCTAGCTTTTCTGAATTGGCATTAGCACACTGTCATCGAGTCATGCCGAGTATTCGCTTAGGTTATATTACTGATAAAAATCCATTGATTAAATTAGAAAAGCTGAAGCCTTTAAACTTATATAGTGTGCATATTGACCATAAAATATTAGAAGAAACTATGGCCAAAAAAGTCACTGATAGCGGGCTTAAACTGATCATTTGGACACTGAACGATGTGACACAAGCCGATAAATTTAGATCTTGGGGTGTAGAAATGATTATTACTGATAAACCAGATGTATTTGTTAAAGCATGATAAAACTTAATGCTCGTCAGCAAAATATTCTATTACGCTTACGTCAAAGAGAAGATGTTCAGATAGATGCGATGTCTGAACACTTTCAAGTGACAACGCAAACAATTCGTCGAGACGTAAATCAACTTTGTAAAGCGGGTTATGCTCGACGTATTCATGGTGGCGTTGGCCTACCAGTACAATTGAGCAATAGCAGTTATCAATATCGTAGTGATATACAGTTTGATGCAAAAGATAAAATAGCCCAAAAAGTTGCTAATTCGATCCCTGATGGCTCGACCATTATTATGGGGATAGGCACCACAGTGACACGTATTGCCTATTATTTAAAAACCAAACACAGAGTGATCACTAACAATCTTCAGGTCGTTCGTATACTAGAAATGAATCCAGATATTGAAGTTTATATCGCAGGTGGATTATTTAGATCGCAACAACAAGATGTTGTTGGTAATAATGTCACAGAGTTCTTCAATAACTTTGAAGCAGATATTGGCATATTAGGCTGCGCAGGGATTACCAATAGTCATTGTGCAATGGAGCATGAAACTGCTGAGGCAGAAATATCAAAGTGTATTGTAAACAACTCACGACAAACATGGTTGGTCGCCGATGCAACTAAATGGGCAATCTCCGCTTCAGTGAAAGTCGCTGCATTATCTCAATTTGATCAGATTTATAGTAACTACACTAACCTCCCATCAGAACTTCCACTGATATCGGTGAAATAAACTTTTCTGATGAAAGGCTAAACATAAGATAGAGATTAAAGATGTAGGGCAAATGGGACTAAAAACACGCAGTCTTTATTGAATAGGTCTCAGCAAGGTATCGTATTGCTATCAATAGCATTAGTGATGTTAATTTGAATATTATGATTGATACTATAATCAAACGAACATGCGCTAAGCAATACAAACATTATGGCCTAACTAAACACCGCTTGTTAACATAAAAATCATCAATAAGCGGCGTTTCTTATGCAGAGTTGAGGTTAACTATAATATGAATAAAATAAGCTTAAGTTCGGAATTCATCGATTTTTTGTTGTGCATCATCACCAAATAAACGCTTACTTACCGCTTCTAACCCTTCAGCATTGTCTAATAGCTCTTTGCGAATCACTAGTGTTGCTTTTGAACGTCGACGCAGTAAATCCTCAAGGTTAACAATCATTTCATTCTCAGCAACCCAATCAATTTCAGCCCACGTAAACTCCGTATGCTCTAATGCAAGCTCTGCTTTAGCTGGGTTCTCTTTAATCGCTTTCAATAAAGTAAATGCATCCTCTCCATAACGGCGCCAAAAACGACTTGATAAAGGTTCCAAAGCGCCTTTAGGTGTTAACTTGTCCACCTCTTGCATCGCAGTCATGAACTTAGCCTTAACTTGATCAGCAGGCTCACCATACCAAAGCGCATTAGACCTATTCATTGGAATATCTAAATCTTCTACAATATCAGCAACTTCATCACCAACATTGATACAATCAGTCAACTTACCACCGAAAATACTGATGTGTTTATCTGCCTTATTAACATCAATCGCATGTTTACGAGATAATGCAACCCAATCAGCAACCCCTTCTTCAGCTTCAATAGCTAATGGTCGGACTCCACATCGTTCAGCAATAATGTCATCTTTAGTTAATGGCTTATCTAAATCTAATAAATTATTCGCATTATCAAGAATGAATTTGCGATCTTCATCTGTCACTGAGGTTTGATGGCTTTCAACTTGGTTATCCGTTGTACCAATACAGGTTTTAGAACCCATTGGTAACACAAAGAATAAACGTCCATCACTTGCAAAAAAGGCTAACACGCGATGCTCTTTCGAAATACGATCAACTGTTAAGTGCACCCCTTTAGAGAATAAGTGATGATGCGATGTTTTCTGTTTAGTGCCTTTATTAACTTGGTCAACTAATGGACCACAAGCATTTATTAGCGTTTTGGCTTTAATTGTAAATGCTTGATCGTTGGTTTTATCTTTTGCCTGAATTACCCATTGGTTATTTTCACGCACCGCGTTAACCGACTCTACATAATTTGCAACGATAGCAGACTGCTTTGCAGCGGCTGTAATAAAGTTAAATACAAAGCGCGAATCATTATCTTTTAAGAAAGCATCTGAGTATTCGAAACCCGCTTGCGCACCAGTAACCTTAATACTTGGCTCAAGTTGTTTAATCGTATTACGCGTCAAGTACTTAGGAGCCATAGTGAATAAACGGCCGAATAACCAATAAGCAAGCGTGCCCATAAATACAAACCATACAGGAAAACGGAAACCTTTTTGAATCGTTGTTAAAAAACGAACTTCAGTCACTGATGATGGGTAATGCTTCATTAAGTTATTACGGCTCTTACAAAGCTTATTAACTAAACGATACTCATGACTTTCTAAATACTTAATACCGCCCCATGCGAGATTTGAAGAATTAGAGCTAGTTGCTCCTGCAAAATCTCCTTTATCGATTAGACCAACTTTAACGCCTTTAGCCGCCAAAGATGCAGCGGCAACGGCACCATTGATACCACCCCCTAAAATAAGGACATCTAACTCTTCTTCAGCTAATTGTTTAATATTGTTCGTTCTATTGAGGCTCATTTCGGAATCCTTTAAAAAAATGTTCGGTAACGCACTTTAATGTTCAAATTAGAACATAAATATTTTCTAATTAACACTGTAATTAATTAAATTAATACTTATATTGAGCACAAATGAGTAAAAAGTAGAGTTAAGTTAAATAATCAACATAAGATTATGTAGATACGAACACTCTCAATGGATAAACAGGCTGTATTAAATACAAATATATTCAGTAAATGGTGCATGATACTGACCACGATCAAGATAATCAGACCTTGGAAAAGGCTCCTTATAATAATTAAGTGACCATCTTATTATCGTTATAGCGCTTCATTAAGCATTGAAAATAGTTACCTGCCAAACTAATTTAATCTACCATTATTTTATTACATTTTATTTACAAACCATTAGCTTAACCCCACCAACCGCAACACTTCATGGGTAAATTTGTTAATAATTTAATACTTAACAGGCAAACAAACCAATTCATTATTTGATCAAACCTAAAAATTATTCCTTGATAGTTAGTGCACTAATCATTAGGATTATAGTTAATTGATCGTTCAATCAATTAACTATTTGAACGATTTAACATTAAAAGGAAGTGATTTATGGCAAGACCTGTGATGAAAGAAGTCAGGCAGCAAGAGCTTATTGAGGCAACATTAATCTCAGTAGAACGCTATGGTTTACAGCACTCGACTATTAATACAATTAGTGCAATAGCAGGCATGTCATCTGGCATAATCAGCCATTATTTTGGGGGGAAGCAAGGCTTAATTGAAGCTACTCTCAGATACCTTATCGATCAAATAAAACAAGTATTGTTAGCTAAAATATCTGATAAATCACTCTCTGCTCAAGACAGACTATTCATGATTGTTGAAGCTAACTTTACCGAACTACAGCGCTCCAATGCAGCTACCAAAACGTGGTTGAGCTTCTGGTCTCAAGCAATGCATGACCCTGGCTTGGCTAGACTACAACATATCAATAACCGACGCTTATACAGCAACCTACTCTATTCGTTTAAACAACTACTTACAGATGTTGAAGCAGTTAATGCCGCAAAACAAACAGCCGCGATCATTGATGGATTCTGGTTACGTAGTGCGTTGAGCTCAACCCCTGAAGCCGACTTTAAACAAGCTCAGACCCTATCTAAAGCCTTTATTAATACTGTCATTACACAGTATGGAGAAAAAAAATGTCATCATTAGTCGTTCATCAAAATTATGTTCACGGGCAATACATTGCTAATGGCACAGGCGAAACATTCGAAGTAATTAATCCAGGCACAGGTGAAGTAAGCTATTTAGTTGAAACAGCTACAGAACTTGTACAACAAGCAGCTATCGACAGTGCAAAAGCTGGTTTTGCTGTGTGGTCGAAAATGAGCGCAATGGAACGTAGCCGATTACTGCTTAAAGCAGTCGAATTATTACGTAAGTATAATGATGACCTCGCTGCTACTGAAGTTATCGATACGGGTAAACCTCTACAAGAAGCAATCGAAGTTGACATCGTAACGGGTGCAGACTCAATCGAATTTTTTGCAGGTTTAGCACCGGGCATTGAAGGCAACCAACAAACTGTAGGCGATGACTTTTATTACACTCGTCGTGAGCCATTAGGTATTTGTGCAGGCATTGGGGCTTGGAACTATCCATTACAAATTGCTTGTTGGAAAGCCGCTCCCGCTTTAGCTTGTGGTAATGCAATGATTTTCAAACCATCTGAAGAAACACCGCGTGGTGCAATGCGTTTGGCTGAAATATTTACTGAAGCCGGCATTCCTGATGGTGTTTTTAACGTTGTACAAGGCGATGGGCGTGTTGGCGCTTGGTTAACTGGTAATGAAGATATTGCAAAAGTTTCTTTCACCGGTGAAGTGGGAACAGGCAAAAAAGTAATGGCTGCAGCTGCTAGTTCATTAAAAGAAGTCACCATGGAATTAGGTGGTAAATCACCTTTAATGATCTTTAATGATGCAGATATTGAAAATGCGGTTTCAGCAGCCATGTTAGGCAACTTCTACACCCAAGGAGAAATATGCACTAATGGTACACGCGTATTTGTTCAAGAAGAAATTTATCCTCGCTTTATCAAACGTTTAGTTGAGCGTACAGAGCAAAATATCATCTGTGGCGATCCAATGAACCCAGAGACAAATTTTGGCGCGTTAATTTCAAAAGACCATCAACAAAAAGTGCTCGATTATATTGAAACTGGCAAAAAAGAAGGCGCAACGTTATTAACTGGCGGTAAAGCATTACAACCTAAAAGTGCCGAAAATGGTTTCTTTGTTGCTCCTACGATTTTCACTGATTGTACGGATCAAATGACAATCGTTAAAGAAGAGATATTTGGCCCTGTAATGTCAGTACTCACCTTTACGGATGAAGAAGATGTTATTAAACGAGCAAATGATACTCGCCTAGGTTTAGCAGCCGCTGTCTTCACTCAAGACATCACTAGAGCCCATCGTGTTATACACCAAATTGAAGCAGGTATTTGTTGGATTAACGCCTATGGTGCATCACCATCGGAAATGCCTGTAGGTGGTTACAAAATGTCAGGTATCGGCCGTGAAAATGGTAGCGAAACCTTAAAAGCGTATACCCAAATAAAAGCCGTTTATGTTGGTATGCAAAATCTAGAAAGCCCATTTTAAGGATGACTATGACTAACGATCAGTATGATTACATTATTGTTGGTGCAGGCAGCGCTGGTTGTGTACTAGCCAATCGCTTATCTGAAGATCCTAAAAATAAAATATTATTATTAGAAACAGGTGGTAGTGATAAAAGTATTTTTATCCAAATGCCAACTGCTTTATCAATTCCAATGAACACCAAAAAATATGCTTGGCAATTTGAAACTGAAGCTGAACCTTATTTAGATAATCGCCGCATGCATTGTCCTCGCGGTAAGGTATTAGGCGGTTCATCATCAATTAATGGCATGGTTTATGTTCGTGGCCATGCTCGAGACTTTGATGAATGGCAACAAGCCGGTGCAAAAGATTGGGATTATGCGCATTGTTTACCTTATTTTAAGAAAGCTGAAACTTGGTCATTTGGCGGTAACGATTACCGTGGTGACTCTGGTCCGCTAGCCACTAATAATGGCAACAATATGAAAAACCCATTATATCAAGCTTTTGTTGATGCAGGAGTTGATGCTGGCTATTTGGCGACTGCCGATTACAACGCTGAACAGCAAGAAGGTTTTGGGCCAATGCATATGACGGTCAAAAACGGTGTACGCTGGTCTACAGCTAATGCTTATTTAAGACCTGCGATGAAACGCAGTAACTTAACCGTTGTAACTCATGCATTAGTGCACAAAGTATTACTTGAAGGTAAAAAAGCAGTCGGTGTCCGTTATGAAGTAGACGGTAAACTAACCGATCAGCTGTGTAATAAAGAAGTATTACTCAGCGCAGGCTCTATCGGCTCTCCACATATTTTACAACTTTCTGGTATTGGTAAAGGTGAAATATTAAAAGCTGCTGGTATTGAGCTACGTCATGAGTTACCGGGTGTGGGTGAAAACTTACAAGACCATTTAGAGTTTTATTTTCAATTTAAGTGCTTAAAACCTATTTCTTTAAACGGGAAAATTGATCCACTTAATAAACTATTAATTGGTATGCGTTGGATCTTAAACAAATCAGGCTTAGGTGCGACAAATCACTTTGAGTCATGTGGATTCATTCGCTCTAAAGCAAGCTTAGAATGGCCAGATCTTCAATATCATTTCTTACCGGCTGCAATGCGTTATGACGGTAAGGAAGCTTTTGCAGGTCACGGCTTCCAAGTACATGTTGGGCATAACAAGCCTAAAAGTCGTGGCTCTGTCAAAGTAGTATCAAGTGATGTGAATGTTGCTCCGCAAATACAATTTAACTATTTATCACATCAAGATGACATCGAAGGCTTTCGAGCTTGTGTTCGTTTAACCCGAGAGATTATTAATCAACCTGGATTAGATGAATACCGAGGTGAAGAGATTCAGCCTGGCTCAGCAATACAAACCGACCAAGAGATCGATCAATTTGTTCGAAGCTCAGTTGAAAGTGCTTACCACCCTTCTTGTTCTTGCAAAATGGGTGAAGATGCAATGGCTGTTGTGAACTCAGAAACTAAAGTACATGGCATCGAGAACCTACGAGTCGTTGACTCTTCTATCTTCCCTACTATCCCTAACGGCAACCTAAATTCACCAACCATTATGGTTGCAGAACGTGCCGCAGATATCATCTTAGGAAAGACACTACTAAGCCCTAACAAAGCTAACGTGAAAGTCGCTGATGATTGGGAAAATACACAGCGACTACAATCCCCTAAACGACACATCGATTTATAAATTGAATATTGTGTATTAGTAGACAGTGAATGTTTACTAATACATAACGAGGTTAAAGGTCAGCCTAAGCAATTACTGCAAATGATCTATTAGTTACGTTATTTGTTCAGGGTTTAACTATCGTCATCCATACATGCCATTTATCGGCATTATCACGATACTTAAGGTTTGAGGGCAGAGGTTGTCTTAAAAAATAATAGCGTTGCGTTTTAAAACATAAAATAAGGAATTATCTATGTTGATTAACACACTCTTTAGGGAGGCCAAATAATGACGCTTTGGCTTTCAACCGGCATTCTATTCGTTTTTGCCGCAATTGCATTTATCTTATACCGTTGGGGTAACATGCAATGTATAGGTGTTACACCTGTGCGTAAATTCACTTTCATCGCAATCCTTTTTACCTCTGGATTAGATGTTGGTTTAATTATGTTCCCACTGACAGAGTTTGCTGGATATGCAGATTTAGCTACTAGTCCAGAATATGGCTTTACCAACCCTCTTTCAATTGAATTTGGTTTTTGGGCCTTCTTAATTTGGGCATTTTATTTTGTTACTTGTTTCTATTTTTGCGTGATAGAACCAAGAGTCAAATTTTTCGAAATACCGCTAATCAAAGCGATTAACAACATAGTTATCATTGGTACCTGTGCTTTTACAGCTTATTTGCTATTAACTAACTTACCTTGGTACTTACCGGGAATAGGTGATGGTGAATCTATTGTTGGGAGCTTCTACCTGATCGTCTTTTTAGCGATTGCCGTAGCAGTGTACTCAAGTACCAGTATTCGCTATGTAAGAATTTTAAGCCTAGGTAGTAGTTGGTTATTCTTTGCGTTGATCATCATGATGTGGGCAGGTGCCTTTTTATCTGAAAGTTCAAGCGTTGGAGAATTCTTCACGACCTTTGGATTACTCGGCGACTATTTTGCTAACTTACATCACTTTGTATTACCGTTAAATGATTACCATGAATTTTACCTATTCTGGTGGTTTGCTTGGAGTATTATGATTGGTCAGTTCACTTCTCGCTTTGTAAGTGGAATGAGAACTTATCAAGTACTTAGTGCAATGATGATATTCCCATCAATTCCAATTGCAATTTGGTTTACTGTCCTTTATTACTACAGTGCAAATTCAATCCCGACAGCAGGTTTTTATAACTTAGCGATGGTGATTGTTGGTATTACATTTGTTGTCAACTCGCTTGATTCGCTAATCCGCTTATATACGGATAACCTAAACTTAACAGTAAAACGTTTTGGTAAAATACCTTACATCATTGGTAATATTGCTTTGTTGAGTGGTTTAACATTATTATTTAAATTAAACTTTCTACAGATTCAATGGGTTGGTGCATTGGCAATTGGCTTAATCTTAGGTTGCTTTGCTTATATTCTATTAAAATATTTACGTAAAGTTGCAGATATTGAACGCTCTCCAAAAGAGAATAAAATCGATTTTACTAAAATTGAATTAATGGATTAAAAACAATAACTATAGGGTGAAGTTAAACAAATTTAACATTTAATATCCTCAATAGTAGCTGTTCAATAAAAAGCAGAATAACAAGCTCCGTTATTCTGCTTTTTTATGATTTTAAACATGAGCCCTATGATTTTTTTTGCTATCCTACGCAAAAATTTGAGGTGAGTATTATGGAAAAGCAAGAGCAGTTATTAATTTCGTTACGCCGTGTGATCAGGGCTATCAGTATACACTCACGTCAATTAAATAAAGAATCAGGCTTAACTGGCCCGCAGTTGTTAGTGATGCAAAAAATTGATCAACTCGAAGCCCCGCTAGCAAAGCAAATTGCTCAAGAAATAACGTTAAGTGCAGCAACGGTAACTACCATTCTTGATAGGCTTGAAAAGCGCAGCTTTATTATTAGAACCCGCAGCAAAACAGATAAACGCAAGGTCCACTTATCATTAAGTGAAGCGGGTAAAAAAGTATTGAGTTCATCGCCAAAACCGTTACAAGAACATTTTATAAAACGTTATAAGAACCTTGATGAATGGGAGCAAAGCCAACTGCTTTCTGCTGTAGAACGCATTGCCTCAATGATGGACGCCACTGAATTAGATGCTGCACCAGTATTATTAGTTGGCAAGATACAAGACACAGAGACCTAAACCCTACATTTAAAAAATGTAGGGTCGTAATGACTTCTACATATTTTTCTCATAATAAGATTGTATTTAATAACTCATTAATGCTGACCTCTATAACCTTCTATTCCTATACTTATGTTAAAT
>NZ_QOCB01000097.1 GCF_003318165.1 Psychromonas sp. B3M02 | reverse complement strand
AAATAACTGATGTAAATTTTGCGCCGGAAAAATGGCTTAGTTTGAGGCGTAAGTTGATGTAAATGGTTGTTCCCTTTACGAAGCTTACAACGAAAAAATAAGTTGTTTTAACAAGTAAAATAGATCAGTTACTTACTATGATTGGTATTATTTATTGGCTTCGTTTAAAATCACGTCAAATAAGATCTGACAGCCATCACCCACTTGGTCTGGACTAGAATATTCCGCTTCATTATGGCTAATACCACCGATAGATGGAATGAATATCATTGAGGTTGGTACTATGCTGGCAATATTAACCGCATCATGGCCAGCCCCACTGACTAAACGTTGATAAGTTAACCCTGAATTTTCTACGGCATGGCTAACTGCATTAACACAATCCGCATTGAAGGCAAGTGGTGGACTATCCCAAATATTATCCATCTGGATTTCAACACCGGTGCATTCTGCTACGTTGTTAATAACTTGTTTCGCTTGTGCTTCTAAATCAGATAAACCAGCTAATTCAGCATGGCGTAAATCTAGCGTGAAGGTAACATCACCTGGAATAACATTACGTGATCCTTTGATAATAGCTAACTCACCAACGGTACAACGTGCACCGTTCGCTTCCCCTCTTTCTGCTATTTGATAAAGTTCATTAAATACTTGCGTTGCTGCATACAGGGCATCTTTACGATAGCTCATTGGGGTTGGCCCCGCATGTGCAGAGGTACCAGTAAAAGTGACATCGTACCAACGCATGCCTAACACACCGGTGACAATCCCAACTTGTTTATGCTCTTGCTCTAGTACGGGGCCTTGTTCTATATGCAACTCAAAAAATTTATGTAGGTCGCGTTGTCCGACTTCCTCATCGCCCATGTAGCCTATTGCATGTAAGGCTTCTGCAATGCTAATCCCGTCGCTATCGACTTGTTGATGTGCGTATTCTAAATCGAATTTTCCACTGTATACGCCAGAAGAAACCATGGCGGGTGCAAAACGTGAACCTTCTTCATTGGTCCAAACAGACACTTCTATGGGGCGGCGAGTTGTGATGTTCTGTTCATTTAAACTGCGAATCACTTCTAAGCCAGCAAGACAACCATAAATACCGTCAAACTTGCCACCTGTAGGTTGTGTATCTAAATGGCTACCAGTACCAATAGCAGAAACATGTTCAAAGCCTTCACGACGAGCAAATATATTGCCCATTTTATCAATATGAATTGAACAACCAGCTTCAATGCACCACTCAATAAATAGATCACGTCCCTGTTTATCGATATCAGTAAGCGCAAGACGACAACATCCCCCTTTTTCCGTGGCACCAATTTTAGCCATCTCCATTAGGCTATCCCAGAGTCTACTTTGATTAATCGTTGGGTTGTTCATTACACCTCCTTATATCAGTTGTATTGATAATAAGGAGCCTGCAGTGGCAAACCTATACCCCTACAGGTATAAGTTATCTTAGAAAGGTATGATAGAGAGGGTTATATTTAAGAGAGAGTATGTAAGTGATTAATAAATTGTGAAAATAATTCAGACTCTCTACAGATATCTAGCTTCATGTAAATGCTTTTTCGGTGTACCTTGATTGTCCCGACACTAATGTTCAACGACTCTGAAATTGATTTTGAGGAATGCCCTTGCAAAATTAAGGCTGTGATTTGTTTTTCACGAGGTGTCAGGACATTGCTGCCAAAAGTGTTAATCGCATGTTCTAAAGAGTAGCGTGATTGCTCATCGTGAACATATTGAGAAGACTGTGCAATCCAAAATTGCTTGCTCATCGCTTGTAAAATAGGTTGAACACTCTTTAATCGATTAAGCTCAACTCGACTAATACCACCTAATTTAGAGGTTCTCCCTAACGAGATGGTAAACACAACACCATTATCCAAACGGGTCACAAAAATTATCTCATCACTTAAATCGAAATCACTGTAACAACTTTTATATTGTTCTGTATTGTTGAATTGATCTGGAGCGAGATCTCGCAACCGATACAAACCATCATTCAACCCATTTTCTATGGCATTAAAAAGCGGATCTAATAAATAGGCTTTATTAAGAAAACGATGAATTTTCTTTTGAGATTCAATTTGATATGAAGTGTGAACAACGATCGGTTTGAATTGTTGCTTATAGGTAGCGATTAACCAAGTATCGAAATGCGCCAACGCCTGAAGGCTTTCAATCATGACACCTGGCCAGCTTTGTAGCGACATATGATTAATCATATTTGCTATTGATTTATTCCAGTCCATGATCGTCCTTAACTCAATAAACGATGAGTAAATTCACTATTTACCCCCCTAGCGGTATATCAAACATCTTAGCACTGATAGTAATTTAAAAAGCATGATAGATATTCAATAACACTTACTTCATAATAAACAATGGGTTATAAATATGCAATATGATGTTAAAACACTATGGCAACAAGATAAAGACCACTTCGTACATCCTTTTACTGATTTCTCAGACTTTCATCAATCTGGGTGCGATATCATCGCTCACAGTGAAGGTGCGTATATCTATGATATCAATGACAATAAGTATTTAGATGGCATTGCTGGGTTATGGTGTGTCAACATAGGACATGGGCGATCTGAGTTAGGTCAGGTCATGGCCGAGCAAGCGACGAAAATGGCTTATTATTCACCTTTTAATAATTTATCTAACATTCCAGCTATTCAACTATCAGCCAAACTAGCCTCTCTTGCCCCGGCTAATTTAAACCATGTATTTTATAGTTGTGGAGGTTCAGTCGCTAATGACCAAGCGATCCGTATTGTTCATTATTACTTTAACCAAATTGGTAAACCAAGTAAGAAGAAGATCATATCGCGCCATAGCGGCTACCATGGCACCACTTACATGGCATCAACTCTTACCGGTACTGTAGGCAATAATGAAGGGTTTGATGTAGTTAACGACTTAGTGACACATATTAGTGAAGCGAATTGTTACCGTATGCCTGAAGGGATGAATGAAGCAGAATACTGTGACTACCTAGTCAAAGACTTTGAAACTAATCTGGAAAAAATGGGTGGTGCAGACCAAGTTGCCGCGTTTATTGCAGAACCAATTATGGGTGCAGGTGGCGTTTTAATCGCGCCAGAGGGTTACCACAAAAGAATTTTTGATTTATGTAAAGCCAATGACATCTTATTTATTTCAGATGAAGTCGTTACTGCATTTGGGCGTTTAGGACACTTTTTTGCTAGTGAATCAGTATTTGGTATTCAACCTGACATCATTATTTGTGCAAAAGGAATTACGTCTGGCTACATTCCTTTAGGCGCAACCTTATTAAGTGATGAAATTTACGACGTGATCAAAAAGCCACAAGCTAAAGGTGCTGTTTTTAGTACTGGATTTACCTACTCTGGTCACCCTGTTGCTTGTGCTGTAGCATTAAAAAATATCGAAATAATGGAACGTGAGAAAATATGTGATAACGTGCTAGCAGTAGGACCTTATTTAGAACAACAACTTAAAACGTTAAAGGACTTGCCAATTGTAGGTGATGTACGTGGTAGCCACTTTATGATGTGTATTGAAAGTGTAGCTAACAAAGAAACTAAAGAGCTAATTCCCTATGAAGCTAATGTCGGTAAACGAATTGCCCAGCATTGCCAACAGCGTGGCTTAATTGTTAGACCAATTGCGCATTTAAATGTACTTTCTCCACCACTCATTTGGACGCGCGATACGGTAGATGAAGTAGTTAATATTCTTCGTGCTGCCATCGAATCGACCGTTGAAGATTTAAAAGCTGATAAATTTATCTAGGTGATGGCCATGACAAATAACAATAATGTGGCAGAAACAGGTTTTCGCATGCCCGGTGAGTTTGAGCCTCACGATGGATGTTGGATGCTGTGGCCTGAACGTAATGATGTATGGCGTTTAAACGCAGCACCAGCGCAAAAAGCATTTGCGGCAGTGGCTTGTGCAATTGCTAAAAGTGAAGAAGTGACTGTCGCAGTCAGTGACCAGCAATATAATAATGCCCGCGATCTATTACCTGAACATATTAAGGTAGTAGAAATGAGCAGTAATGATGCTTGGATGCGAGATATTGGCCCAAGTTTCTTAATCAATGACAGTGGTGATCTAGCTGCTGTTGATTGGGACTTTAATGCATGGGGAGGTGAACAAGGTGGACTTTACCCTGATTGGTCTAAAGATAGCCGCGTAGCACAAAAGGTATGTGAAATCAGCGATGCGACACGATTTGATGCCCCGCTCGTATTAGAAGGAGGTTCAATTCATGTTGATGGGCAAGGTACATTAATCACCACCAAAGAGTGTCTGCTTAATCCAAATCGTAATCCAGACCTCAGTAAAGAGCAGATCGAACAATTATTAAAAAATTATTTAAATGTCGAACGCATTATCTGGTTAGATCAAGGCACCATAGAAGATGAGACCGATGGTCATATCGATAACCTATGTTGCTTCATCAAACCAGGCGTTGTAGCTCTTCATTATTGTGATGACCCTAATGATCCCCAACACGTAATCTCTGAAGATGCTTATCGTATTTTAACTAATAGTACGGATGCGCAAGGACGAACCTTAAAAGTAGTAAAGTTGCCACATCCCGGTCCCCTTTATATCAGTAAAGAGGAAGCTAAAGGTATAGATGATAATAATGATAGCCAGCCGCGTGAAGAAGGTCAGCGTTTAGCTGGCTCTTACGCAAATTTTTATATTGCTAACAAACATATTGTCTTCCCAAAGTTAGACCCTAAGAAAGATGAAAAGGCAGCGACTATCTTAGCTGAGCAATTCCCAGATAGAGAAATCATTGGTATCCCCGCTCGAGAAATACTGCTTGGCGGAGGCAATATCCACTGTATCACCCAGCAACAACCTAAAGTAATTAATACCGAGAAATAATCCCCCTCTTATTAAAAGTATTAGATTGCTAAACATTGCAATTTAATGCTTTTAAAACAGTACTATGAACCATCATTATTGCTTACGGAGCATAGTTCTGAAAGAAAATAAAAAGGAAGTTAATCATGACAAGACCAAAGATGGGTCCCGAACTAGGCCGTACACAAGAAAATCATATCAATATTAAAGTAACCATTATCGCATTTATAGTCGCCGCCGTAGCCTTAACTTGTTACCACGTAATAGGGGCAGAGCAATCTGAGTATGGCGCTTGGAGTTTATTACCCGTATTGGTTGTCGTTACTACCGCTATCTACACTAAACGTACCGTTGAGTCTTTATTTATTGGAGTTATAGTAGGCCTATTAATGACTAAATCACCGACTGAATTTATTCCATCATTAGGAGATATATTTTTAACAGTATTTCAAAATGATGTTGTTGCGTGGATATTTATTGCCTGTGGCCTGATGGGCAGCATGATTGCTTTAGTAAGTTGCGCCGGTGGTGCAGACAGCTTTGGTAACTGGTTATCCAATAAAGTAACAAGCCGTAAAGGCACATTGTTTTCTACTATGGCATTAGGATTGATCATCTTTATTGATGATTATTTAAATGCCCTAACCATTGGTTCATCAATGCGTAAAGCAACCGATAAAGTAAAAGTCTCTCGTGAATTCCTTTCTTATATCGTTGACTCGACGGCTGCACCGGTGTGTATCATTTTACCATTCTCAACGTGGGCTGTATTTTTCTCTGGTTTACTTGAGGAAACTGGCGCTGCTGCTGAGGGGGGAGGCATGGATCTATTTATTAGTGCTATTCCTTATATGATTTACGCTTGGGTTTGTTTGGTTGTTGTAGCTTTAGTGATTAACCGTAACATTCCTTTATTCGGTAAAATGAAAGCTGCTGAAGAACGTGCAATGACGACTGGAGCAGTATTGTGTGAAGAAGATGCCGCTGCTGAACATGAAATTAAACCGGCAGTGAAAAACAGTCATATGCTTAACTTCTTTATCCCAATCGGGGCACTTATATTTTTCACTTGGTTATTTGATATCGACATTATGGCCGGTGCAATGGCTGCCATTTTTTTAACTGTGGGTTTATATGCGTTACAAAATATCATGCCTATTGGCAACATGTTCGATGCTATTTTAAGTGGCTTTATCGATATGATTGCACCATTAGGCACCCTCTTTTGTGGTTTTATGTTAGCACAGGTAAATGATTCATTAGGAACAACATCCTATGTGATTGAATCTGTATCTCAATTCATGACAGTGGCTTACTTACCCGCCCTTGTATTTATCACAATGGCTGCACTAGCGTTTGCAACAGCATCATTCTGGGGGATCTTTGTTGTGGGGATGCCGATTGTTATACCACTAGCAATGAACTTAGGAGCAGATTTACCGATAGTCGTAGGCGCATTAATATCAGCATCAGCCTTCGGTTCACACGCTTGTTTCTACGGTGACTCAACGGTGTTATCTGCTAAAGCATGTGGCATTAGCCCAATGAATCATGCTTTAACGCAATTACCTTATACATTAATCACAGCAGCCATATCTGTTATATTTTTTCTTATTCTTGCTTAAAAGTCTTTAAAAATAGTTAAGTAAAATGACCAAAAAATTAACGGATAATCGCATCATAATGCTTAAACAGCACTTCACAAACATCTAAGCAATTCAGCTTAGATGTCTTTTATATTTTTGAAAAAAACTAAATAAAGGTTTTCTATGATAGATAAAACAGGCTTTTTATACCATGAAATTTGTATGTGGCACGATACAGGTAACCGCTCTATTTATGATGACAGTGGCATTTATTTCCAACCAACAACTTCCTATGAGAATCCGGAAACTAAACGTCGATTAAAAAATTTATTAGAAGTTAGTGGTGCTATGAAGCAACTAAAGTCTATTGATTCAAAGGTGGCGTCGATAGAAGCATTACAACGATTTCATACTGAACGCTACATAGCATCTATTTCGGAAAAAAGTGCAAAGGGAGCTGGTGATGCAGGCGAAGGTAGTCCTTTTGCTCAAAATGGCTTCACAATCGCTCGTCAATCAAGCGGTATGGCCATTCAAGCAATGGAATCGGTTTTAAAGGGTGACGTTAAGAACGCTTACTGTTTAAGTCGTCCACCAGGGCACCATGCTAAACGTGATACTGGTAGCGGCTTCTGCTTGTTAGGGAATATTCCAATAGCTATTATGGCAGCTCAAGCGAAAAAGTTAGTTAAACGCGTTGCAGTGATCGACTGGGATGTCCATCATGGAAATGGGACGGAAGAAGCATTCTATGACAGTGCCGATGTACTGACGATTTCTATTCATCATGATAATAACTTCCCTGCAAATTCAGGTGGTATTTCTGACAGAGGAACGGGCGAAGGTCATGGTTATAACTTTAATATCCCTTTACCTGCAGGGAGTGGTATTGACGCATACCTGACTACATTAAATGAATTAGTGGTTCCTGCCTTACAACGTTTTAAACCAGAGATCATCGTTGTTGCTTGTGGCTTTGATGCAGCTGCGGTTGATCCATTGGGTCCTATGATCCTTAATAGTGAAACTTATAGAAAAATGACGAATATCCTGATGAAAGAAGCTAACAAACTCTGTAACGATAGATTAGTTATGATTCATGAAGGTGGATATTCACCAAGTTATGTGCCTTTTTGTGGGCTTGCCGTAATAGAAGAAATGAGTGGGCAACGTACAAAGGTTGTCGATACTCTAAGCGATGAAATTGCAGTATGGGGGCAACAAGAAATACAACCACATCAACAGGATTTGATTGATAATTTAAAAAGCTACCTTAAAGATATTTGTTAATTAACCAATACGACTACGATTTCACCCCACAAAAAGAACACATCAGTCCATTATTTATAACAGATAATAGACTGATGGTTTAACGTCTTTATTTTAAGTTGTGCTTGCAGATATAAGTGTTGTGACTATCTGCTCTAACTATATAGCGTCAATGCTAGTTAATGAAAGTGGAATTATATTTAAAATTATAATATTTTTCAGATTATACAATGACGTCAGTGTTACGCAGTACGAGGTAATTTATTGAAACTATAACTGAGATCATTTAGCCGCTTATTACCCAGCCGAACAGATGTCTACTTAACCTCAAACTAAGCTTTTTCCTACGTAAATTTAGCTCTCTTAATGAATATATTTGGCATTATTCAAAAAAAGCATAAGAAATACCCTAAATAGTAATTTTACTAACATATTAGCAATGCCAGCTTAAGGACAAAAAGAATAACCAAGAATTAATATATATCTACAACAAAGATATAAACGTATAAATTCAACAGCTTAAAGACAATTAAATAGTAAAATATAGTTTATCGACTTGCTCAGACAACCTGAATCAAAAATGATTGATGCCAAAAAGTCCATAATGAATGGAATTATAATGTGATGACCGTCACATAAATTAAGTGCATAATGTTTCCATCGAGTGAGAGAAAAGCCTATAGGGATATGCTACTCACTCTATAAATAACAGTAATAAACTTAACTTTTATAGAGGCAACAATCATGAAAAAATTAGCTACATTAGCAGCAACTTTACTTATCAGCACAAGCGTATTTGCAAGTACACAAGTTGTTCACTCAGACAAACATTTTAACACTGATTCTTTCGCTAACAAAGCACAAGCTTATGAAGCAGGTTTTGATTACTTAGATAACTTAAAAGACTTATCTGATGCAGAATTACGTCAAAAACTTTTAATTATCTCTCAGACACCAGCAACCGATATTGAAATCAACAACTCTAAAGTATTTGTTGAAGAATTCTCTCAAGCTCGTGGCGAAGTCGCTTACCGTGCCGTTATAGATGTAGATTACAACTTTACTACACTTCAAAACGACAACTAATTATATGAAGTAGCTCTCCGAGGGGAGCCTTTTAATCACCATACTTGGTATAGAACAGAATTAAGGTATATAAAATGAAAAAATTAACTACATTAGCAGCCGCTTTATTAATCAGCACTGGCGCCCTAGCAAGCACACAAGTTGTTCACTCAGAGAAAAACTTCAACACTGATGCATTTACTGATAAAGCACAAGCGTATGAAGCAGGTTTTGCTTATGTTGACAACCTAGAAAATTTATCTGACGCTCAATTACGTCAGAAATTATTAATTATCACTCAATCACCAGCAAATAACATTGAAATTGATAACTCTAAAGTATCAGTTCAAGAGTTTGCTCAACAACGTGGTGAAATCGTTTACCGTGCTGTAGTTGATGTTGATTACCACTTCTCTACGATTAAGTCTGATAATCATTAATCTGATTTGTTAAACTTAATTGCATCAATGCCAGCTTTTATGCTGGCTTTTTTATGTCTTCCTATTTATACATCTCTTTATAATTATCAATGTACGATTCCCAAATAGGTGGAGTGCCTATCATCTTTTGCACTGTATCGATAAATAACTTTACTAATGGTGTTTGATTACGATGTGGGTACACTGCATACAATCCCCAGTTTGTTTCAGGCAATTTATAATCAGTTAAGAGCGGCACCAACCCTTTTTCTTTAATATTTTTGTCTAATGCAAATAGGCTGCGTTGTGAAAAACCTAACCCTGCTTCCACTGCATCTAATAACACACTGAGTTCATTTACCTCGAGTCTGCCCGATAAAACATGGGTCTCCATCTGGTCACTATTGGGTTTATCTGAAATGATTAACTTATTCGCAGTTATTTCACCATTTGAATAAATAATAGCGGGTAATTTAACCAGCTCTTCAGGTGTTTTTGGCTCTCCATAGGTATCGATAAAACGTTGAGAAGCTAAAATAGCAGTATCGTTATTTGCTAGTTTACGCGCAATAAGGCTGGAATCTCGGGGTGGTCCTATTCGAAAAGCGATATCAAATCGTTCACCAATAATATCAGCACGCCTATCTTCTAAAACAAGTTTAATATGGGTATCTGGGTACTCAGCCATAAACTGGGTTACCGCATCTTGAATATACATTTTACCAAATAGAGAGGGACTAGTTATTCTTAGCAACCCTTTTGGTGCTGAATGATAAGACTCTGCTAAACGTTGTGTATTAGCCAGTAATTCGCGAACCGATTCTGCCTGCTTTAAAATCTCTTTACCGGCATCGGTTAAAGATAATGCGCGTGTTGAGCGGTTTAGTAATCGCACACCTAAATCATTTTCTAATATTTTTATCTGCTTGGATAACGCAGAACGGTCAATATTTCTTATCCCTGCCGCTTTTGCAAACGAACCATGCTGTACTACATCTAAAAAGAGATCCAATCTCGTTGACATACCCATTACAATTAATCCTTTAATAAATCATCAGCGTAAACTACTCAGGCAACGCATTAGTCTGAAACAGACGGCATTAATTCTCTGTTGAAAACATTTATTTTTATCATAAATATAACATTCTCAACACTGCTTTCTTCATTGCACATTTATAAATGGTCACAAACTAATATAATTATCTACTTTTAACTATTTACCGCAATTATTGATCATATTATTTTCTCCCTTCACTACTAACATACTCAAATAAACTTGTGTAATATCGGCATTAATCTATTCCCTACAATATCGAGTGCACCATGGAAGTTGAGTTATTAGAAATTCAAGACTTTATTAGCCAATACCCCCCTTTTGATGAGCTTCCTGAAGATGCACTGATAGAGGTTGTTAAAAGCATAGAAATATCTTACCAACGAGCGAATACCAATATCGTTGAGTTTAAAGATGAAATCAATGAATTATATATGCTACGCAGTGGTGTTGTTGAATTATATCGACGAAACGGCAACCTATATAATCGATTAGACCAAGGTGGTTTATTTGGTCAAATGGGATTATTAACCAATAACAAAGTACGCTTCCCTGCAAAAGCAACTAAAGACACTCTACTCTATTGTATTCCAGGTCATATTTTTTATGATCTCTGTGAGCGTTTTGAATACTTTGCAGATTATGTTGAATCAGAAGATAGCGCACGCTTAAAACAAGCTGTGACCAATAAAAGTGAAGGATCTGATTTAACCACTTCTAAAGTAACCACGCTGCTAACTCGTGAACCATTAATCTTAGCAAGTGATACAAGTATTCAACGTGTTGCTCAAATTATGGCTGAAGAAGGTCAATCCGCAGCGTTAATTAATGACCTTAAAAATGAGCAAGAAAAACATTTCGTGGGATTAATTACCGAACACGATCTTTGTGCAAAAGTTGTCGCTTCAGGTTTAAGCGTCGACAACCCTGTTTCAGATGTGATGTCTACGGATCTTATCTCTTTAGATCATAACGCTTATATTTCTGAAGCTATGTTGCTGATGCTACGAAATAATGTCCACCATTTACCTATTTTGAAGAAAGAGCGTCCAATTGGTCTAATCGAAGTATCTGATATCGTTAGGTATGAATCGCAAAACAGTCTGTTATTTGTAAGCAGTATTTTCCAGCAACAAAGCCCCGAAGATTTAGCGCAATTATCTAATCAATTAAAAGATTGTTTCATTCGCATGGTTAATGAAGATGCTAACTCGCACATGGTTGGCAGAGCGATGTCTGAAATTGGGCGTAGTTTTAAACAGCGTTTATTAGAATTAGCTGAAGAAAAGTTCGGCCCACCACCTATTCCCTACTGTTTTTTAGCTTTAGGTTCGATGGCCCGAGACGAGCAACTATTGGTTACAGACCAAGATAACGGACTCATATTAGATAACAACTATGATCCTGAAATTCATGGTAAATATTTTGAAGAACTGTCGCACTTTGTGTGTGATGGTTTAGATGCGTGTGGTTACACTTATTGTACTGGCGATATTATGGCTACTAATCCAGAATATCGTAAAACCCAAATGCAATGGGAGGCTTGCTTTGGTGAGTGGATAGACGATCCAAACCCAAAAGCCTTATTAAACTGTAATATCTTCTTTGATTTAAATGGCGTGTATGGCCGTACAAAGTGGGCAGAACAACTGAACCGCTTTATCCTTAGCCGCACTAAAAACAATAAGCGCTTCTTAGCTTGTTTGGCTCGCAATGCATTAAACCGTAAACCACCATTAGGGTTCTTTAAAGATTTTGTAATGGAAAATGATGGTCGTCATAACAACTCTATCAACCTTAAACGTCGTGGTACTGCACCATTGGCTGATTTAATACGAGTTCATGCTTTGGCTATTGGTTCACAATCTCAAAACTCATTCCAACGTTTAGATGACATTATTGAAGCGGGTATTTTACCAAAATCTAAAGGCGCTGATTTACATCATGCCATGGAGTTAATATCCATCGTACGGTTACGCCACCAAGCATTAGATGTGGAATCAGACATTGAGCCCGATAATAATATTGAGCCAGAAAATATGTCTGACCTTGAACGACGCTATTTGAAAGATGCTTTCTTAGTCTTAAGTAATGCACAAAACTTTTTAAAGTTCCGTTATACGGCTAATACTTTTTAGGGCTATATATGCATAATTTTATAAATAAAGAGATTTTAAATTGGAATGCGTATTTACAATTGCAGGCTCGACATTGCAAAGATAAGCGTTTAGCTGAATTCTATCAGGTCGGTACTTATAACGATGATACACCACTAAAAGATATAGAGTTTGTAGCTTTAGATTTTGAAACGACAGGTTTAGATCCAAAGCAAAATAGTATTATCAGCATTGGTTTAGTACCCTTCAATTTAAACCGAGTGTTATGTAGTAAAGCTAAAAAATGGTATATCACTCCACAAGATAAGTTAGAAGAAGAGTCGATTATTATTCATGGTATCACTCACTCAGATTTAAAGGGAGCGCCAGACTTGCTGCGAGTATTAGGTCCTTTTCTCGAGCAAATAGCAGGGAAAGTGGTTGTGGTTCATTATCGTAATATTGAACGAGCTTTTTTAGATTTAAACTTAAGAGCATTAATCGATGAAGGGGTAATTTTCCCCGTTATAGATACCATGCAAATCGAAGCCGCTATACAAAGTAAACAATGTGAAGGTTTTTTAAACTGGTTAAAGCGCAAAAAACCTGGTTCTATTCGCTTAGGAAACAGCCGTTTACGTTATAACTTACCCAGTTACCAACCCCATGATGCGTTAACCGATGCCATCGCCACTGCAGAATTACTGCAAGCTCAAGTCTTGTATCATTACGATCCTGAAACACCCATCAAAGATTTGTGGTTATAGATTCATAGCACTGATTTCCTATTTGCATATTTAATAGATATAAAAAAACCGATTAATCATAGATTAATCGGTTTTTAAATCACTTTAATATAGTTTAATTAACGCATTACTACTTGCTTAATTTAGGCTCTGTTCTCATTCCCATAATCAAGCTTACACACATGATTAATAGAATAATTGTAAACGGTAATGCTGTTGATATTGCACCCGCTTGTAGCGCTTGAATCGATGACGTTCCACCAACCCATAACAGTGCAATTGCAATCGCGCCTTCTACTGAAGCCCAGAAGATACGTTGTGGCACAGGTGCATCGACTTTACCGCCCGCTGTAATACTATCAATAACTAATGAACCTGAATCAGAAGAGGTAATAAAGAATACCAATACTAATACAACAGCAATTAACGATAAAATATTACCCAATGGTAATTGGTCAAACATTTGGAACATCGCAAGCGATACATCCGTTAACCCATTAGTACCTAACTCACCTACATTATTGATAATTTGATCGATGGCAACACCACCAAATACAGACATCCACAGGATAGTTACTAATGTTGGAATGATTAATACTGCTGTTAAAAATTCACGAACAGTACGGCCACGTGAAACACGTGCAATGAACATACCTACGAATGGTGACCATGAAATCCACCAAGCCCAGTAGAACACTGTCCAGCCATGCATCCAAGCTTCATCTTCACGACCGTGAGGATTACTTAATGGAATAATATTTTCAACGTAACCCATTACAGTTGTTGGGATAGTACCCATTGAAACAGCCATAGTTACTAATGCAACAAACACCACTAATACAATGGCTAATAGCATGTTAACGTTACTAATTAACTTAACACCACCGTCAATACCACGAACTACAGATATAATGGCTAAAATAGTCACACCAACAATGATCGATATTTGTGTCGTTAACCCATCATCAATACCAAACACGTGATGGAAACCACTCGCTGCTTGTTGTGCGCCTAACCCTAAGGATGTTGCTAAACCAAATAGTGTTGCAATTACCGCTAGAATATCAACAATGTGTCCTGGTAAACCCCAAGTGCGATCGCCTAATATAGGGTAAAAAATAGAACGCATTGAAAGCGGTAAGCCTTTATTGTAAGCAAAGAAAGCTAATGATAGTGCAACAACACCATAAATTGCCCAAGGGTGAAGACCCCAATGGAACATAGTCGCACCTAGTGCTAATTTCGCAGCTTCCGGCGTATTAGGATCAACATTCAACGGCGTTTCATACCAACCAGTGAAGTAAGCCACTGGTTCAGCAACACCCCAGAACATTAAACCAATACCCATACCTGCAGCAAATAGCATTGATAACCATGATAGTGTCGAATAATCACTTTTTGCGCCAGCACCACCTAAACGGATTTTACCAAAGGGTGAAACGATTAGTACCAAGCAAAAAATAACAAACAAATTGGCAGACCACATAAATAGCCCATCAAATGCACCGATGATTTGCCATTTCAAGCCATCTAATGTTGCTTTAGAGACTTCTGGATCCACCAGCATAATTGTCACTAAAAACAGCGCAATAAAACCTGCACTAAATCCAAAAACAGGATTATGAACATCAAATCCCCACTTTTGTACGTTATCTTGACCTACTGTATAGTCTGTATTATCTATACTGTACTTATCCTTATTTAAACTCATTTTTCCTCATTTAGAGCATTTCACTCTGTTTGTTTACCTTTAAAACCGTGACCATATTAACAAAACCAAGATGACATTTCAGTGATTTAAATAAATTTAACCTTTAAACACTGGCTATAAGCTTAAAAAGCTAACAATCTGTCGAATTATCAACCCAAAAAGCACTGAACCTTCAAACTGGCTTTCTTATACTCACTACTTAAAAATCAACAATATCGATCAATTTTTTCTTTGTTTTGCCTGCTTTTGTTTTACAATATCCTTTTTTAGCACTTCTCTTCATCAAGCTCGCGTTTTCCTTATTAGTTAATCGCCACATAATACTTAACTTGCTCATGAAGAAGTACTATTCACTTTCAACCTGGAATCTTACATGTCTCTTCGAATTGCAATTAATGGTTATGGTCGCATTGGCCGCAGTGTGGTACGTGCTTTATTTGAAGGCGGCCATCAATCTCAAATAGAGATTGTCGCTATTAATGAACTCGCCGCTGCCGAAGCTATCTGCCATTTAACACAATATGATTCAACGCATGGGCGTTTTCCTTTTACTGTGACACAAATAGAGCAACAATTAACAATTGCTGATCACCCAATTAAATTACTCGCTTTCGAAAACATCAGTGACCTACCATGGCAAGCATTAGATATTGATATGGTTATTGACTGTACAGGTATTTATGGATCGAAAGCCGATGCACAAGCACACTTAAATGCAGGTGCGAAGAAGGTGATCTTCTCACACCCTGCTGACCACGATGTAGATGCGACTGTGGTATATGGGGTTAACCATCAATCATTAACTGGGCAAGAAACTTACATTTCAGGAGCATCTTGTACTACTAACTGTATCGTCCCTGTGATTGCCAGTTTAGATGCTGCTTTTGATATTAAGTGTGGCACAATCACAACGATTCACTCTGCCATGAATGACCAACCTGTGATTGATTCTTATCATCACGACCTGCGCAGAACACGTGCAGCCAGTCAATCAATCATTCCTGTTGATACTAAATTAGCGGCGGGAATAGAAAGAATTTTACCTAAGTTTGCCGATAAATTTGAAGCGATTGCGGTACGGGTACCAACTATTAATGTGACTGCCATGGATTTAAGTATTACCGTAGATATAAAAGTATCCATTGATGATATCAACCAATGTTTAAAGAAGATCTCAACCACATCATTATCGGGTATTCTAGGTTACACAGAAGCGCCTTTAGTCTCGGTAGACTTTAACCATGACCCACGCTCTTGCATTATTGATGGAACACAAACACGTGTTAGTGATGGCCACTTAGTCAAATTGCTAGTGTGGTGTGATAATGAATGGGGTTTTGCAAATCGTTTAATTGATACTTGTTTGTACTTTAAACAACTAGCGGCTCAATAATAAAAAAGCAGGCAGGTTGATTAACCTGCCTCCTTCCCATTGTCCTAACTGACTAGCAAAATGATCTTAGTTTGCTGGAATAAACTCATCACTGCACTCGTAAGATCCCATTTCAAAAATTCTACACACCCAAGGTCTGTTTTCATAAATGGTACATAACTTGGTTTCACGATCGACACAAATACACCAACCATCATCTAATTTTTTCATTGTTTCACCACCCCATTGATCACGATCGATATATTGCTCAGGTACACCTGTCTCGGTAATCAACATCACCTCTAACTGACAGCAAGCAGCATTACATTTAGCACAAGTTAATTCACTTTTATCTATATTGGTCACTGATATCGATTCAGTAGTTGGGATTGAGTTATCGTTTGGCATCTGTCCACTAGGATTGAATATAAAATGTTAAGCCTATAGACCTTAGCGTGTAAAAGATACCCATAATATAATTGTTTATTCTACCGCTGGTATAAAACGATTAGGTGACTTAACTCCCTGTTGCACAAACTCAGAAAATTGTGCAATTAATCTTTGCATAAAAGGTGATAAATTATCAAAATCAATATTGTCTAACAGGTTTTTAACTTCTAATCCCAGTTCAGTGTCTCCCTCAATGTTTAAACGACGTTGAAAAAACAGAGTATCAGGATCTTCTTTGCGCCCTGCAATTAGGATCAGGTCATTAACATTAGCAGTAAAACTTACATCTGATATCCCATCATCTGGTTTTATAATTAGTTGGTCAGTAAAACTGACTTGCCAACGTACCGATAAATCATCGATGCTAATGGTTAGCCACTTACCCTTTAAAAAAGCGAGTTCCCCTTCTTTAATTTCTTCAGAAAATAACTGATTTAATATTAAACTTAGCCCTTTTTGTTGCACATAAAAAGGTATCAAGCGAGAAGGAAACGATAACGCTCTGGGTGCATTTATAACAAGTTGATGGTGTATCTCTTTTTTAAATAAGGCCAACATGATCATTACTCTTAGTCAGTGAGAAGGAGAATGATTACTTTAATCTGTTCCGCTAAAAACAACTTGCTGTACATCAATTAATCATGGTTTATCTGATGACTTTATTATATAGATTATCACTATTAACCCACTAATATATGCCCTACATCAATAAAAACATTCACTTACTGGCTACAATAAGCCATTTAAAAATGGGAGTAAGCGATGGAATTATTATGCCCCGCAGGCAGTTTACCTGCGCTAAAGACAGCTATCGACTGCGGTGCCGATGCAGTTTATATCGGCTTAAAAGATCAAACTAATGCCCGTCATTTTGCAGGCCTTAATTTTAACGCCTCTAAGCTCAGCAAAGGCGCACAGTACGTCGCTGATCACAATAAACACTTACATGTTGCTATCAATACTTTCGCTCACCCTGGCCAAGAGAAACGTTGGTTTAATGCCGTTGACCAATGTGTTGACTTAGGCGCCAATGCAGCGATTATTGCAGATATCTCGACCTTAGATTATGCCACGCAAAAGTACCCAGATTTAGCGCTGCATTTATCAGTGCAAGCATCCGCGACCAATACGGCTGCCATCGATTTTTATCAGCGTAACTTTAATATTAAACGCGTGGTATTGCCGCGTGTTTTATCACTACATCAAGTGAAACAACTAACGCGTAACAGTGATATGTCACTGGAAGTATTTGCCTTTGGTAGTTTATGTATTATGGCTGAAGGCCGATGTTATTTATCCTCTTATTTCACTGGCGAATCACCGAATACCGTTGGTGCTTGTTCACCCGCTAAGTTTGTTCGCTGGCAAGAAACAGCGCAAGGTTTGACCTCTCGTTTAAATAATATCTTAATCGACCGATACCAAGACGATGAAAAAGCCGGTTACCCTACTTTATGTAAAGGCAGATTTAGTGTTGATAACCATCTTTACCATGCCTTAGAAGAGCCAACCAGTTTAAATACCCTGTCGCTTTTACCGGATTTAATTGAGATGGGTATTAGCTCAGTAAAAATTGAAGGACGACAACGAAGCCCCGCTTACGTAGAGCAAATCACCAGCGTCTGGCGAGCAGCTATTGATTGTTACACTCAACACCCTGCTCACTATCAAGTTAAAGCACAATGGAATCAACAATTAGCTAACCTCTCCGAAGGCAATCAAACCACGCTAGGTGCCTATCACCGAAACTGGCAATAAGTGTTAAGGACATATATGAAATTATCATTAGGCCCCATCTTATATTATTGGCCAAAACAGCAAACGATAGATTTTTACCAACAAGCTATAAATAGTGACGCTGATATCATTTACTTGGGTGAAACCGTCTGCAGTAAGCGACGAGAATTAAAAACCAGAGACTGGATTGAATTAGCTAAATCACTGAATAAGCATAATAAAGAGATCGTGTTATCAACCATGGCTTTATTAGAAGCCCCTTCTGAACTCAGTGTGATCAGAAAATTATGTGAAAATGGCGAAGTCAGTATCGAAGCTAACGATTTTGGTGCAATCCAACTATTAACAGAGAAAAAGTTGCCCTTTGTATGCGGCCCCGCTATCAACTGCTATAACGCAAATACGTTAAAGATATTAGTTAATCAAGGCATGCAACGCTGGGTGATGCCCGTTGAGTTATCGAGGGATTGGTTATCTAACATTGTTGAAGATACCCATAAAATGCAGTTTCGAGATCAATTTGAGGTGGAGCTATTTGCTCATGGCCACTTACCCTTAGCTTATTCAGCACGTTGTTTTACCGCTCGCTCTGAAAATAAAGCCAAGGATGATTGTGGTTTAACCTGCATCAATTACCCTCAAGGTCGCATCGCTAGCACTCAAGAAGATCAACAGGTTTTTATACTGAATGGTATCCAAACCCTTTCTGGTTACTGTTACAACTTAATTAATGAGCTGCATAGTATGCAAGGGTTAGTCGATATTATAAGGATCAGCCCCGACTCAACGAGTAGTTTAGCGACAGTCTCAGCGTTCAAAAAACAGATAAATCAATTACCAAACCAACAACAATACTGGCGGCTGGACAGCCTACAATGTAACGGTTATTGGCATAATATTGCCGGCCTAGCGCAGAGCTGATGGATATTAATTAACAATGCTCATGGTTTTAACATGAGCATACACGTGACTGCCTACCGCTAACTGTAATTTGTTAAAAGAGCGTAACGTGATGTATGCATACATATATTGCTCACCTAGCTGTAACGTCAAAATCACCGCTTTTTGCGCATCCATGTGTACCTCTTCCACCGTTACCGATAAACAGTTAAGTAAGGAGCTCCCGACAATAGGTTGTAATGCAACAATCACATCTCGACTGTTTATTTTGACTTGGATCTGCTCGCTATCGGGTTGTGATTCTGCGGAAACATAAAGCGTTTGTAGCTCTAAACACCCCTTGATTAATCCTTCACTCTGATCATAACCTTTTACTGACACATTCAAAATCAAGCCTTGATGTGCAAATTTAATCAATGATAAATCACTGTTTAAAAACAGTTGTTGTGGTTCGCCACTGGCTTCTATTTTGCCATCGTTAACCAACAACATATGACGACTTAAATAAAACAGCTCTTGTTCAGAATGGGTAATATACAAAATAGGGATCTGTTGGCTGATCGCTTTAATAAAGGGTAATAACAACTGCTTACTACCTTGATCTAATGATGAAAGCGGCTCATCCATGACTAATAACTGAGGATCCGTTAATAAAGCACGGGCAATGGCCACTCGCTGTTTTTGTCCACCCGATAATTGTGTTGTTTGATGCGAGAGTAATTCACTAAAACCTAATTTATCAGCTAATTGCTCAATGGAAAAACCAGTATGACCCGCTTTATTCACCGCCAACTGAAGGTTTTGTTGCACATTTAGATGCGGAAATAATCTTGGTTCTTGAAATACCACACCAATACGGCGTTTTTCCGTTGGCAATAACTGTTTTGAGTCAGTAGATAGCCAAGTTTTGTTAGAAAATTGAATGGCACCAGTACAAGGCTCTAAGCCAACTAAACAACGTAATAAGGTAGTTTTTCCTGCCCCCGAATCACCGAAGATAGCGCAAACACCAGACAAGTTAACCTGAGCCTTAAAATGCAGCTCGCTGGTTTGCCCTGTTTGCTTGTGGGTAAATGACTTTTGAATATCAAACTTAAGCATTTAATATCCTCTGTTGACGTTTTTGTAAAAAGCCATAGATCAACACCAACCATGAAACAGAAAAGGCTAGCAACATAAAAGATAATTGATGTGCTTCACTGTACTGTAGGGACTCAACATGGTCGAACAATTGAATTGATAACACCTGTGTTTCGCCTGGAATATTCCCACCAATCATGAGGACCACACCAAATTCACCAATGGTATGTGCAAAGCCTAATGCTCCAGCAATAATAAAACTGGGTAATAGCATGGGAAAGATTATTTTGTATAACCGTTCATACTTTCCATAACCTAAAGTGGCACTTACCTCTAAATAACGTTTATCTAAATGTACAAAGGCACTCTGCAAAGGTTGCACCACAAAAGGCAAAGAGTAAACGACAGAGGCAATCACTAGCCCGGAAAATGAGAAAGCTAATGAGTGCTCATTGAAGCTTAACCACCAACGCCCTAAAAAATGATTGGGAGAAAAGGCTATTAATAGATAAAAACCTAATACAGTTGGCGGTAAAATTAAAGGCAATGCGACTAAGGATTCGACTAAAGGACGGATCTTAGCTTGGCTTCTTGCTAACCACCAGGCTAGCGGTGGTGCAAACAACATTAACAATATAGTTGTAACACTCGCTAGTTTTAAGGTTAGCCAAATAGCTTGTAGATCACCCTCACTGAACACTAGTTATAACCCTGTGAATGAATTAACTGTTGAATCGGCTTCGACTGTAAATAGTCACGAAACAAGTTTGCTTGCTCTGCTTGTGCAGTGCCTAATACCACACCTGCCTGAATAATTGGTTGATGCCATTTAGTAGGGATCAAAAGATAATGTTGTTGTTTTTTTTGCACTAACGCTGCATAAGCCACCAAGCCTGCTTTGACATTATTAGACTCAACAAACTGGTAAGTTTGGCTAATATTACTGCCTTGAATGTATTGTAGATCTTCCCATTTACCTACGGAAGTTAACGCTTGCTGCGCAGCCACTCCGTAAGGTGCAAATTTAGGGTTAGCAATCGCTAAACGACCTGTATAAGCTATAAAATCTTCGATACTCGGATTTGTCTCAGCGGAAGGCATCCAAAAACCTAATCGCCCTTGTGCATAAACAAAAGGTTGATTGTCACCGACTTTGTTAGCCTGTAGCAAAAGATCAACATGCTTTTGATCCGCAGATAAAAACAGATCAAAGGGTGCACCATGTAATATTTGTTGGTACAAGGTTCCTGTTGATGCACTAGATATATTGACGTCAATGTTGTATTCATGACTAAACTGATCAGCGATATCCTGTGCTGATACTTTGAAGTTACTGGCAACAGCAACATTGATCGTCGCTTGACTAGCAACACTAAAACAACTTAAACCAACAAAAATAACAGAAACTAACAACCTAAGCATAATGGAAAAACCTTAATTTATACCCAATCTCTAGGACGAGTATGAATAGAAAAAAACAAAAATTAATTACAAACAAAGCCCAATTATTCAGCCCATTTAGACAATGTTTTTTGATCGCTTTCCCTAGCATCAACCCATTTTGTCTGACCGTTTTCCATGGTCTCTTTTTTCCAAAATGGTGCTTCCGTTTTTAAATAATCCATAATAAATTCACAGGCAGCAAAGGCATCGCCACGATGTTGGCTGGCTATCCCAACAAATACAATTTGGTCTGTAACGCTTAACTGTCCGACACGATGGATCACTGTGCTAGCAATAATATGCCAACGTGCTTTCGCTTTTTCTACAATGTCGACTAAGCACTTCTCAGTCATGCCAGGATAGTGCTCAAGAGATAAATCACTCACTGCTTGGCCATCGTTAATGTCTCTCACTAAACCAGTAAACGTAACGATCGCACCAATTGAAGACTGACAACGTAAACGTTCATGTTCAACCTGTTGATTGAAATCTTGCTGTTGTACACTAATCATTTAACCACCCGTTACCGGTGGAAAGTACGCCACTTCATCACCCGATTTTAAAGTGACATTAGTGTTAACCATGGCTTGATTAACCGCTTTTAAACAAGGTTGTGAGTTTAAAATCGAAGACCATTCTGCTTTGTATTGCGTCAAGTATTGAAAAAGTTGGTCGGTATCTGCAGCTTGTGATGCTTCAACCTGTAAGCTTCTTTCACCTAATTGCTCACTGAGTTTGGCAAAGAATAAAACCGTAATCATTTTACCTCCCCCTATTGACCATGTTGTTGTGAAGAGAAATGCCCGGATTTACCACCGGTTTTTTCAAGTAACTTCACCGCAGAGATAACCATATCTTTTTGAATGGCTTTACACATGTCGTAAATAGTTAAGGCTGCAACCGATGCCGCGGTTAACGCTTCCATCTCAACACCCGTTTTACCTGATAGTTTACATAAGCTTTCAATTCTCACTCGATTTGATTCTGGCTCAGCGGTAATATTTACTTCTACTTTAGTTAAGGCTAACGGGTGACATAACGGGATCAAATCTGACGTTTTTTTCGCCGCCATAATGCCCGCAATACGGGCAGTAGCGAATACGTCACCTTTATGGTGTTGGCCATTAATAATCAAGGATAGCGTTTCTTCTGACATCTCGATATAAGCTTCAGCAATGGCTTGACGGACTGTACCTTCTTTATCTGTCACATCCACCATATTTGCTTTACCGTCTTGGTTAATATGGGTAAAACCGCTAGACATTATTTCGCTCCTACATGTGGCATAAAGTTACAAGGTTTATGCTGAGAATTGATCTGTTCTGCAATAATATTTGTCCAAGCTGTTTTACAAGCCCCCGTTGAACCAGGCATACAGAAAATGACCGTATTATTAGCAAAACCAGCCAGAGCACGACTTTGAATCGTTGATGATCCAATCTCTTGATAAGAAACAGCACGGAATACTTCACCGAAACCTTCAACCTGTTTGTCGAATAACACCGACACTGCTTCTGGCGTAGTATCACGGGCAGTAAAGCCAGTTCCACCTGTCGTTAAAATAACTTCTATTGTTGGGTCTGCAATCCATTGAGAAACCACAGCACGAATTTTATAAGGGTCATCAATGACGATTTTTTTATCGGCCAGTTGGTGCCCGGCTGCTTGTAATGATTCCACTAAATATCCACCTGAAGTATCTGTCGATTCGTCACGTGTATCTGATACGGTTAAAACAGCAATATTAGCGGCAGTAAATGCGTTAGTTGATAGATGGCTCATGATGTTCCTTGTCGTCTACTTAATAGTCTATGTAATGTTCTACTTAATGGTCTACGTAATTAAAATAATATCTATTGTTCTATTTTGTTGGCTTAGCCTGGCTTAATCTTGAATAAGTGGTTAAACAATCTTGCCATTGTTCTGGTGTATTGGTGTTTTCAAAGCGCACTTTATCAGTCTCATTTGCAGATACCCCTTCAATACCAAGGGTTTCAAACAAGCGATATAAAGAACGGTATTTTTTATGTGGAGTTTGCATTATGTTGGTCAAATAGGTTTTTAGCGCCCTATTTAAGGTCAAAATAAGCGGAAAAATAGCCTCTTTATAATATAGACCAGCAGCTTGGGGTTGATGAGATAACCTGTCCAAGTAACGATCAATTAGCTCAGTACAATCCTGCTCCGCTAGCAGTGGCATATCTACGGGAATAATAAACAAGGCATCATAATCAGCCGATAATTGCTCCACACAAGCAGCGATACCTGCCAATGGCCCTAACCCTGCATATTGATCTACAATACAGGGGAAATTAGGGTAATCGCCGCTCACAAAACATTGTTCTATTCCAGCCTGTTTTAATAGCGTAAAGGCATGTACCAAGAGTGTATGTTGATCAAGAGAAAGCATCGCTTTATCCTGTCCCATCCTTGATGACTCACCACCGGCTAATACAATACCAGCTATTTTTAACTTCTCGCTCATGACTTTCTCAATATCCGCGACTACTCACCATCAGTGAATAGCAACCAACTAGCCCAAGGAAAAGTGTGACGTTTTCTTTGGACTGCAAACATACAGCTATTTAACCGCCAATAGAGGCTAAATGAGGTGTCCCACCGGTTAACCCTAAATCCAGAAAATGTGAAGATTTTTTCTCTTTTAAAGCGGCTAAGATGGTGCTTTTAAGTTCTGCTTTATCTTTACTATCTTGTAATAGGTGTCTTAAATCAACACCTTCTTCACCAAATAGACAAAGATGTAAACGTCCCACCGCAGAAACACGTAGACGATTACAATTATCACAGAAATCTTTACTGTAGGGCATAATTAACCCTATCTCACCTGTATAATCAGGGTGAGAAAACACTTCAGCTGGGCCATCATTAATCACACGGGGTTTCTGTTGCCATTGCTGCGCTAATAAGGTTTGTTTAATGGTCTCACCAGACAGGTGATAACGATTAAAAAAATCATTATTATCATCGGTTTGCATTAACTCAATAAAACGCAGTTGTATTGGTTGGGTTTTGATCCAATTAAGGAAGGTATTAAGGTCATTATCATTCAAGCCTTTCATCAACACACTATTGACTTTGACTTGATCAAATCCGGCGTTTACGCACGCGTCGACCCCTTCCATCACTTTATGGAAGATATTCTTACCGGTAATAATATTGAAGGTATTGGCATCTAAGCTATCAACACTGACATTAATGGCACTTAATCCAGCTTGATACCAATCCACGGCATGTTTACTCAGATTAAAACCATTAGTGGTTGTCACCACTTTTTTAATACCAGGTGTCTCGGCGATTTGCTCAATAATACCAGAGAAATCTCTGCGCAAGCTCGGCTCACCGCCTGTGATCCTTACTTTACTGGTACCTAATTCTGCAAAAGCATTGATTAGGTTTTGTATTTCACTTTGTGATAAAAATTGTTTTTGATGGGTCCGTTGGTAACCATCGGGTAAACAATAATTACATTTGAAGTTACACTCATCGGTGATCGATAGACGCAAGTATTCAAACTTTCGATAATATTTATCGACTAATTGCATGGTCAGTTCCTTTCCAAACACGGGAGGCAAACCCATTTCTAAGTTTACCCTTCTTAACCAAACACTTAGTTAAGCGGCTAGTATCACATATTTCACAAAAAACATGTTAAACTTAGTGATAAAAGCTCGGAGCTAAATTATATATAAATGACATCCATTCCCTACTCGGGTCTTTCAATCAACTGGTAACCTTTTATTCTTAACTATCTATGAAGATTAATCTACTATTACACTCACTTTCTATAACAAAAGTGATTTCGACAATCGCTTTACTGATTTTAATACTATCAGGTACACACGTTTTCATTTTTATGACAACGACGCAAAGCCAAAGTAGTAATCATGATGCTATCAAAAGTTTAACAGCACTTCGACATGAAGCTGATAGTTTTATTAATCCCAATCAACTTGATCGACAACAGATTCAACTTACCGCTACCGAATATTCTCCATTAGTGGCTAATCAACTATTACAAAATAAATTTTTTGATGTTAATCAGATACATGAGGCGAATATAGAATTAAGGTTTGAGTTAATAGCGATTCAACAACAACTCGATCAATTATCCGACCAAGCACTAACCTTAAAACTCAAGCAACTGGTCAGCAGTATTGAATATACCATTAACCAATATCGCACATTAATTGATAAAGAGTCTTCAGTTATCTTTGTTTCACAGATTATAATGTTTACCTTTGTTGCACTGAGTGCTCTATTTCTGCTGTTTTACTGCCGACACTGTATTGTTAGACCACTTAATAGGCTCGAAGAAAACGTTTACTCTATCTCTAATCACCACTTTAATGTGGATTTTATTGAGAGTAATAACGAAGTTGGTTTTTTATCAACAGGTTTAAAAAGCATGTCAGAAGAGTTGGAATCATTAATTACTGCCATGCAAAAGAAAGTATTCGATAAAAAAACCGAATTAGAAACAGCCAATGAAAGTATCCAATTCTTATTTACGATTTCACAAACCCTAAGTACAGTGAAGTTAACTCACCCGATCATTATCGAAGCCTTAAATGCCCTCGCGACACAAACTAATTTAAGTAAGTTATGTTTAGAGTTGGTTAATGGCGTGGAAATAGACAGTGATTATGGCTGTGCGACAAGAGATAGTAGAAGTAATAAACGTATCCCGATCATGATTAACGGGGAACCTTTTGGATATTTAAATTATATTCAAGCCACACCTATGTCTGAGAACACTTCTATCATAGTGAGCTTTAGCAGCTTGCTCGCACGTGCTTTATATCAAGAAGAGTACAGCTTACAAGAGCAGAAATTATTGCTAATGGACGAGCGTGGTGTGATTGCTCGTGAATTACATGACTCTATTGCACAAGCATTATCATTCTTGAAAATTCAATGTGCCGTGTTAAATAGACAAATTGATGCTGATAGTGAAAAAAATGACGTTAAAGAATCTGTCAGTAATATTAAAGAAGCGGTCGGTGATGCCTATGTGCAACTGCGCTCACTGCTCTCAACCTTTCGGTTAAACATCAGTGAATCGGACTTTAAAGAAGCAGTATTAGTGATGATTTCGCAACTACAGAAACAAACCACGGCTAAAATTCAATTAGGTGACTTTGAATCAAACTTTCAAACTCATGCAAATCAGCATATACATCTATTGCAAATTATTCGTGAAGCTATGGTTAATGCAATGAAACATGCAAACTGTAGCAATATTATTGTAAACTGTGTCATTATAGATCAAAAAGTTATCATAAGTATTATCGATGATGGCATTGGCATTAAAGAAAAGCCTGGCAAAGATAATCACTACGGCATTGAAATTATGAATCAGCGTGCAGCTGAGCTAAATGCTAAGCTTGAGATTAAAAATTTACCGCTAGGCACTGAAATTAAACTCATATTTGAAATCTAATTTTCACAAAAATCACTTATATTTCATTTTTTTAACTATTTTTAATTTACATTATATTGTTTTCGATTATTGTATTTTAACTATGACTCGATAAAGGAATCGCAAATGAACAATGTATCTACCGTTATTGTTGTTGATGACCACCCGCTAATGCGTAAAGGCGTTACACAACTACTCAGTATTGACCCCAATTTTGTGGTAATAGATGAAGCAACCAACGGCATTGAAGCTGTGAGCATGGTTAAAAAGCAACACCCAGATATGGTACTGCTAGATTTAAACATGAAAGCCGTGTCTGGCTTAGAAACTCTAAAAGCACTTCGCAATGACGGCATTAGCAGCAAAATCGTTATTTTAACGGTATCCGATGCTAAACAGGATGTTATTTCATTAATTAACCAAGGTGCAGATGGTTATCTTTTAAAAGATACTGACCCAGAGATTTTATTAGAAAATTTACACCGTATCCAACAGGGTAAATTAGTAGTAAGCGAAGAGTTAACGGAATACTTAGATTGCTTAGACCAAGAAAATAACATCAGAGAGAAGATCTCGACATTAACGCGTCGTGAAAATCAAATTATGGGTGAAATTTCAAAAGGCTTAAGTAATAAAGAGATTTCAGATAACCTTAATATCTCTGAAGGTACTGTAAAAGTGCACGTTAAAAGCTTGTTGAAAAAGCTTGAAATTAAATCCCGTGTTGAAGCAGCGGTATTGTTTTTAGAACAGCCTAAATAGCTGGCTTTTAAGTTGTTTTAAGTAACTAATTAACCGTTACAACTCCTTCAATATCAAACAATATCGTCATATCATATAGCGATATTGTCGCAGATAGTAAACCTTTATTTTGGTACACTACCAAGTAAAGGTTTTTTGCGTTTAATGCCACCCCACTTTCTGAACCACAACATGAGATACAATAATAATAGCTATGCTTTCAGACTCACTAAAAAAAGAAATTCGTAATAATTACGAACTCATCACCCAAGCTTTGCCGCAATTTAAAGCGCGTAAAGCACAAAACTATTTAGTGGCAGAAATAGCAAAAGTATTAGCAGGCAATTATGATAAATCTCGTCGTATTTTGGTGGCTGAAGCAGGTACAGGCATTGGTAAGTCTCTCGCTTATATTTTAGCGGGGTTACCAGTGGCATTGCGCGCTAATAAAAAACTGATTATCTCAACGGCAACAGTGACACTACAAGAGCAATTAATCACTAAAGATCTGCCCTTCTTTCTCCGTCATAGCGACTATAAATTTACTTTTACGCTTGCCAAAGGTCGGCAGCGTTATTGTTGTGAGCATAAATTACTTAACCAACAGACTGATAATCCAGAACAAACACAATTATTCACTGAAAAACCACAAGTGGGTGATCGCGAGTTATTAGATCGACTTAAAAATGCTTATTTAGATGGTAAATGGGATGGCGATCAAGATAGTTGGCCTAAACCTATTCCACGACGTGTTTGGCAGCAGATTGTCTCCGATAAACATAGTTGTAAAAAAGCCTTGTCGAATCACCGTCAATGCCCTTTTCACCGTGCCCGAGACAATATCAATAAAGCAGATGTGATTGTGGTCAATCATGCTTTGCTATTAGCTGATTTAGAGTTAGGTGGCGGTGTCATATTACCTGAGCCAGATGCCTCCTTTTATGTATTAGATGAAGCACATCACTTGCCAAAAATTGCACGTGACTTCTCTAGCGCCAATGTGAATATAAAAACCAGTCAAGAGTGGCTTAAAAAGATTAAACAAGTTAGTACTCATGTAAATCGTGTGGTACATCGCCAAACGACCATCACACCAGGTATTAACATGCTGGAAAGTGCCAATGAGATGGTCAAAGATTTAAATGATATTGAGCTCTACTTTAGAAATAATCCACCCAATTACAATAAATCCAATCAATACCGCTTTAGCATGGGGGAGGTGCCACAAGGCATTGTTAACTCTCTCATTAGTTTAAAAGAAGAGACTAAAAAATGTTTAAGCGCTGTTAATAAACTATCTAACATCACCTCTGAAGAGTTAAAGGATGACAATATTAAACTCAGTGATGCAGAGCCGTTATTAGTAGAGACAGGCTTTTATATACAGCGCTTAGAGGCACTTTCTGACCTGTGGAAAATGCTATTAAAAGAGCGCAGCTCACACCAAGCACCAATAGCGGCTTGGATAAACAATGAAAATGAAGCTTATACTTTGTGTGCAAATCCTTTAGAAGTCGGTGGTTTATTGGAATATATGTTGTGGTCGCAGGCTGCAGGGGTGATCTTGTGTTCAGCAACACTAACTTCCTTGAATAGTTTTGATTATTTTATGCGCCAAGCAGGTTTAACCCAAAATGATGGCACGCAGTATTTACGTTTAAAATCCCCCTTTGATTATCCGAATATTGAATTACATGTTGCAGCGATGGCAAAAGATCCAACGGAATCAGGTTTTGATAATGAGTTAATTGAGAATATTACTCAGCGTATTGAACAAAAAGAGGGTAACTTAGTGTTGTTTGCCTCCTATTGGCAGATGAATTTAGTGGCCGATAAACTACGTCGCAAATTTCCTAAATCTTTATTGGTACAAGGTGAAACGTCACGAACTAAGATGATTGCAATGCATAAACAGAATTGCGATCAAGGTTTAACCAGTATTTTATTTGGTACAGGTAGTTTAGCTGAAGGTTTAGATCTACCCGGGCATTACCTCACTAACCTTATTATTACTAAACTCCCTTTTGCTGTACCTGACTCTCCAGTAGAAGAAGCTCATGCAGAATGGATAACCTCTAAAGGTGGTAATCCATTTATGCAAATTACTATTCCAGAGGCGAGTAAAAAATTGATTCAATCCTGTGGTCGTTTAATTCGAAAAGAAACTGATACAGGTAAAATTACTTTATTAGATAAACGTGTGATCACTAAGCGTTATGGTAAAAGTCTGATCGATTCCCTTCCTCCCTTTGCTTTAAAGATAGAGAAATAGATGACAGAGTTTGTTTTAGACCCACACAGTTGGATGTTACTCGCCTTTGTTGGATTACTGGCTGGATTTATCGACGCCGTTGTCGGCGGCGGCGGCATGTTAACCGTGCCAACGCTATTGAGTGTTGGTCTGCCCCCTCACCTCACCTTAGGCACTAATAAGCTGTCTGCCAGCTTTGCTTCAGGTACCGCTGCTTTTACCTATTTTCGTAAAAAGCTATTTGATCCCGTCTTTTGGAAGCACTGTTTTTACAGTACCTTAATCGGAGCATTAAGTGGCACCATTGTGGTTAATTACATCTCTACTAGCTTTCTTAATAAGTTTTTACCTGTGGTGATTTTAATCGCCGCAATTTATACTTTGTTAAGCCGCGTCAAAGAGATTGATAACGCAACATTACCTGAGAAAACCACCAAACACAGGTTAACTCAGCGTATTCAAGGTTTTATTTTAGGTTTTTATGACGGAGTTTCTGGGCCAGGAACCGGTGCTTTTTGGGTGATCTCAAATATGCACCTATACCGTTTAAACATTCTGCTTTCTAGCGGCATAGCAAAGGCGATGAACTTTACCAGTAACTTTGTCTCATTACTGACCTTTATCTACTTTGGCCAGGTTAATTGGTTTATCGGCTTAACCATGGGCGCGTGTTTGATGCTTGGCGCCTTTATTGGTGCACATTCAGCTATCTACTTTGGTGCTAAATTTATTCGTCCATTATTTATAATTATTGTCTTAATCATGGCAGTTAACCTAGGATACAATGCATGGTTCAGTCCGTCGATTTAAAACATTTAACCGCGCTTGAGGAACAAGTCAAAGCTTTACATTTACGCTGCCAAGCATGGGATAGTAAAATAACACTGACGGAAAATAAATCGTTTCGCTTTGAAGTACACCTATTCCAACAAAGTAGTTTAACCTTAAGCGGTTATAGTGAACAATTAAATAACACCCTTGCCCATTTACGCTATGTGATCAGTCATAATATGGGTGACACTATCATCAATTATGAGTGTGAGCAGTTTGTTAATCAATTTTCGGCCTTACTTAATATTGTTAATCAATTGGACGCAGGTAAAGCAGAAGGGTTATATAAACGCTATTCAACACAACAGGAAAAAGTGTACCAACAGTTACAACGTCAATACCAGTATGAAAAAAGACTCTTGACCATGATTGATGAAGAAAATACTTTATACGAAGCCGCACCGCTAGCACATAAAGAGATTCATAGAAGTCGTGCTGGTGTGTTAAAAGAACGTTACCAAAAATGTAATGAGTTTACTCAATCCTTAGAATTTAAAATGGATGCCTTAGATAATGACTAAAGAAGTTACCCAAACTACTCCCCCTTTGGCTGACGCCCCTATCGAGATTAAATTAGCAGTGGATCTTATCCAACTGTTGGAAGACACCGATGTTGAATTGGAAACCACCATAGCCGCGTTAGAGATAGTCTTAACAGACTTTAAAAAGAAACGCCCTCAATCGATATCTAAGTAATATCTCTACCTATGAATTCACCATCGTCCGTCTGTTAATAAATAATCGAGCACAAAAAAGGAGAACCTAAGTTCTCCTTTATTAACTAACTGATAGCTACTTTCTTACTTGACTACACTTTACGCCAAGTTGTCCCGTTTGCACCGTCTTCTAACACAACATTTAACGCGGCTAATTTATCACGTGCATCATCAGCACTTGACCAGTCTTTATTTGTTCGTGCTGTATTACGCTGTAAAATAAGTGCTTCAATTTCTGCAGTTTCATCACTTTCACCTGTATTTCCTTGCAAGAATTGCTCAGGTGTTTGTGCTAATAAACCTAATACATTAGCGAAATTAACTAACAAACTTGCTAAAAAAGCAGCCTGTTGTATATCGTTGTTTTTGGTGCGATTTACTTCTTTTGTTAAATCGAATAATACCGCTAGCGCTTCAGGTGTATTAAAGTCATCATCCATCGCTTTAACGAATGCTTGATAGTATTTGCTATCTTTCGTTTGTTGCTCAAATTCATTCAAATCAACTAATTCAATATCACGAATTGCAGTATATAAACGCTCTAAACTTGATCTTGCTTGTTTTAAATTATCTTCAGAATAATTCAATTGACTGCGGTAATGACCTGAAATCAGGAAATAACGTACTGTCTCACTGTCGTATACCTCTAATACATCTTTAATAGTAAAGAAGTTATTTAAGGACTTAGACATTTTCACTTTATCAACTTGTACCATACCTGAATGCATCCAAGTATTAACGTATTGACCATGGTGAGCACAACAAGATTGCGCTATTTCATTCTCATGATGAGGGAAGCTCAGATCTGAGCCGCCTCCATGAATGTCAAAGACTTCACCTAAATGTTTTCGATTCATTGCGGAACATTCAATATGCCATCCTGGACGTCCTTCGCCCCATGGAGATGCCCATGAAGGCTCCCCTTCTTTTGCCATTTTCCACAGAACAAAGTCCAACGGATCATGCTTACTATCTTCTACTTCAACACGAGAGCCTGCTTGCAGCATCTCTAAGTTCTGTCCGCTCAACTGTCCATACTCTGGAAATGAGGACACTGAAAATAAGACATCCCCCGAATCTGCTACATAGGCATGCCCTTTTACAATCAGCTTTTCAACCATTTCAATCACGTCTGGCATGTGGTCCGTAACACGTGGTTCGATATCAGGGCGAATCATATTTAATGCATCAAAATCCGCATGCATTGCATCGGTAAAGCGTGCTGTTAACTGATCACAAGTTTCGCCGTTTTCAGTTGCACGTTTTATAATTTTATCATCAACATCGGTAATATTACGTATAAAGCTTAAATCATAACCACTAAAGCGAAGGTAACGTGCGACAGTGTCAAAGGCAACAAAAGTACGACCATGACCAATATGACAATAATCGTAAATTGTAACACCACATACATACATACCCACTTTGCCAGCAACAAGGGGTTTAAATTCTTCTTTGGTTCGAGTTAGGGTGTTATAGATTTTTAACATTTTCCATCCAATGCGATTACTGTAAAAAAGGTTATTCTAACCTGCCAAAAGGACAAATTCACGCTTTCTCTGAGTTGATTGAAGTAATTAATGAATTTCTGTTGTCAATAAATTAGCTTAAGCACTAAGTCATTAAAATATTAGCTAAAAAACAGCTAATTTAAATAGTGTTTTTAGGTTTCTCAAGTTGCCTGTCTTTTTAATTTAAAGACGTTTAAGGTATGATGAAGCTCTTTTTATAGATAGGATTTAACAATGATTACTTTACACACAAACTTCGGCGATATCACTTTAGAAATGAATGAAGAAAAGGCACCAAATACAGTGGCTAACTTCCTAAATTACGCAAAAAGTGGTTTTTACGATAACACAATCTTTCACCGTGTGATCGACGGATTTATGATCCAAGGTGGTGGTTTTGCACCAAACATGGAAGAAAAAGATAGCCAAAAGCCAATTAAAAATGAAGCAAACAACGGTCTATCAAATGTAAAGTACTCAGTGGCAATGGCTCGTACTATGGAACCGCATTCAGCATCAGCTCAATTCTTCATTAATGTAGGCGATAATAAATTCCTAGACTTTAAATCAGAAACGACTGACGGTTGGGGTTACTGTGTATTTGCTAACGTCGTCGCTGGTGAAGACGTGGTAGACAAAATCAAAGGGGTAGCAACAGGTAATTCTCACTTTGTACACCAAGATGTACCACTTGAAGATGTTGTTATCACTAAAGTTACAGTAGCTTAGATTATTATGCGCACTTTATTCATTGCTGACTTGCATTTAAGCGAAGATCATCGACACATTACAGACGCCCTATTTGGTTTTCTTGATAAAGAAGCAACCAATGCTGAAACCCTCTATATTTTAGGGGATATGTTTGAAGTTTGGATTGGAGACGATGAACATACACCATTAATGGATGAAGTTGCGCAAAAGCTCACTAGCTTTGCTAAAAAGAATAATTGCAAAATTTACTATATTCACGGTAATCGAGATTTTATGCTTGGTAAGCGTTATGCCAAACAAGCATCAATGACACTATTACCAGAGCATACTGAAATTGATTTGTATGGTACCAAAACCTTAATCATGCACGGTGATACTTTATGTCTTTTTGATAAGAATTATCAGCGTCTGCGTAAGGTGATCCATAACCCTTTCTTACAGTTTATTTTTAACTGCTTACCATTGAGTTTACGTAAACGTATTGGTTGGAAAATTCGCACTGCAAGTCAATCAAAAAAGCAATATAAAAATAATAATATGATGGGTGTGACTGAACAGGAAGTAATTCGTTTAATGGAATACCATGGTGTTCAGCAATTAATTCATGGGCATACACATCAAGCCTTTAACCATCAACTTGAAGTCAATGGTCAATCAGGTAATCGCTTTGATGTTGGAGATTGGTATACAAATCTAAGCTTTGTAGAGGCTAACCCCGAGGGCACTGAATTGGTTGTATTACCTATTGATTATTACCATCAATAAATTTCTTCGATTAAAATAAGTTTGTTACAGAAATTATATTGAATAAGCGATGTTAATAGCTCAGTTAATTGAGCTCATCGTCACTCTTTTAATAGACGCCTTAATACTTTACCTACATTATTTTTAGGTAAGTCATCCACTATTTTTATAGTTTTAGGCTGTTTATAACCCGTTAAATAATCACGACAATGCGTCTTTATCTCATCAATGGACAATTGTAGATTATTAATAACAACAAATAAGGTAACCGCTTCATTGCCATCTTTATCTTTTTCGCCAACCACTGCAGCTTCAAAAACCCCCTCTAATTTCAGTACAGCTTCTTCAATCTCATTAGGATAGACATTAAAACCAGACACTAAAATCATGTCCTTTTTACGGTCAACGATACGCAATAGCCCCTCATTATCGAACAATCCAATATCACCCGTTTTAAACCAACCTTGATCAAAAGCAGCGGCAGTTTCGGTAGCATTATTCCAATATTCACTCATGACTTGCGGGCCTTTGACTTGCACTTCACCTACGCAGTTCTGTTGTTCAACTATATGATTAAATTCATTCACCAGGCGCACATCAGTACTAGGCATTGGTAGGCCTACTGCCCCCGTATGTTTAGATAAATTATAAGGGTTTACACTAACGATAGCAGTTGTTTCAGTTAGTCCATAACCTTCGATAATGGTATTACCTGTGATATTTTTCCAATCTTCAGCTATTTTATGCTGTGTTGGCATTCCTCCAGCAATTGTAAATTTAAGATGGGAAAAGTCTACATTCACGATTTTAGAGTGGTGGAGTAATGCATTGAATAAAGTGTTTACACCAGTAATTGAAGTAAACTGATACTTACATAAGGTATCAATAAAAGCATCGATATCTCTTGGGTTCTCAATTAAGAGGTTGGAATCTCCTCTCTTTAGAAAAAAGAAACAATTAACATTTAAGGCAAATGCATGATACATAGGCAATGCTGTTACTAATAACTCTGTTCCTTGAGATAAGCAAGCGCCAAATGTCTCTTCAACTTGAGCAAGACTACTTGCCATATTACGATGGCTCATAGCAACACCTTTGGGCCTCCCCGTTGTTCCACCTGTATATAAAATAAAAGCGGTATCATTAATGCTAATCATAGGACGAGTATATTGGCCTTTCTCACCTATTTTTAATGCAGCATGATAATCACAGGTGTTACTTAGTGTAAACTTAGGCACCATACGTTTAATATAAGCCACCGTAAAGTTAACGACTTTTCGTTTCAATGATGGCAATCCATCACCAATTTTAGTCAGTACAACGTGTTCAATATTCGTTTCTTGAATAATACTTTGTAGGGTATGAGCAAAGTTCTCAGCAATAAAAATAGCCTTTGCACCGGAGTCATTTAACTGATGCTTTAATTCAAAAGGAGTGGATAAAGGATTGACAGTAACAACGATTAACCCCGCCCTTAATATACCGAGTAAAGTAATCGGATATTGTAATAAGTTAGGCATCATCACAGCGACACGGTCACCTTTTTTTAAGCTAGTTACATGCTGTAAGTAGCTAGCTATATGACGAGATTTTTCCTCTAATTCAGAAAAAGTTAATTCATGCCCCATATTGATAAACGCTGTATGCTCTAGATAGCGTTCAAAGGTGTCTTCGACCATATCAACCAGGTTGATTAATGTGCTTTCATTAATTTCAGCACTGACGCCGGGGGGATATTTATTAAGCCAAGGCTTATACATGAGTCATTCCTACAGACATAAAAAAGCCGACTAAACAGTCGGCTTTTAAAATTATTTTTAAACCGACATTACAGGTTGGCATAATCCAAAGTGATATGCCCTGCTTCAATCAAAAATGCGTCCAAAGGTTCAAAATCATCGGGTACATCATCTAATGATTTAACCGTTTTAAGACCTGCACGTTTTAGGCGCTCATTAGTGCGAATAAGGTTTTTAGCTTTATTCTTTTCACGTTCAGCAACACGCTCTTTTTCCATTAAAGAAACACTCTTATCATCTTTTTCAAGTTGATACTCTTTAATATCTTCAGCTAAATAAGTGAACTCTACTTCTTTTTTAATACGTTGTTGATGTTCTTGTTCTAATGTATCTATCGCTTTTTGTAGATCACCTACTTTACTGTATTTAGCCGATTTAATATTGTCCCAAGGTAAAGCATTTTTCGCTAAACTTTCACCTGTATCTTTAGGATCGATAGCTGTTGGGAATGCAATATCAGGCACTACACCTTTGTTTTGTGTGCTGCCACCGTTGATTCGGTAGAATTTCGCGATAGTGTATTGCACTGAACCAACTGCATCTTGGTCAGTATCATAGTAGCGAGCGATACGACGATGTTGCTGGACCGTCCCTTTCCCGTAGCTTTGCTCACCAATAATAATTGCGCGACCGTAATCTTGTAACGCCGCAGCAAAGATCTCAGAAGCAGAGGCACTATTACGATTAATTAAAATAGTAAGTGGTCCGTCGTAGGACACATCTTCATCATCATCAAATTGTACGGAAATCTCTTGACGGCTATCCCTCACTTGTACAACAGGCCCGGTTTTAATAAATAGACCTGTTAATAAAGTTGCTTCACTTAACGCACCACCACCGTTATTACGAAGGTCAATCACGATGCCTTTAACATCTTTCTTCGCTAACGATGATAATTCACGTTCAACATCTTTACTTAAGTTGATGTAAAAACTTGGAATAGTGATCACACCGATATTTTTACCGTCAATCACTTCAACAGAAGATTTTGCTTCTCTGTCTTCAAGGTGAATCTCTTCACGAACAATCTTGATAACTTTATTTACGTCACCTGTTTTGCCCGATAAAATTTGTAGTTGAACCGTGGTGCCTTTTGGTCCTTTGATCAACTCGACTATGTCATCTAAACGCCAGCCAACAACATCTACGATTTTCTCACCTTCTTGGCCAACACCAATAATTTTATCGTCTTTTGCTAATAGTTTAGATTTTTCAGCCGGACCGCCTGGTACAAGGCTACGCACGATAGTGTAATCATCTTCAAGCTGAAGCACTGCGCCAATCCCTTCTAATGACAGGTTCATTTCCATTTTGAAACGTTCTGCATTACGTGGTGATAAGTAACTTGTGTGTGGCTCAATAGTGTAAGCATATGCATTCATGAAAGTTTGGAATACATCTTCGCTTTCAGTTTGCGTTAGGTATTTTAATGAGTAGTTATAACGTTTAGTTAATAACGTTTTAATTTCAGGCCACTCTTTACCAGATAGTTTTAATGTTAATGCATCAGACTTAACACGAGCTTGCCATAACGCATCTAATTCATTTTTATCTTTTGGCCAATCTGCATCAGTACGATCATATTGATAAGATTGCTCTGTATCAAAAGTGATCTCTTTATCCAATAAAGAAAGTGCGTAGGTAAAACGTTCGAATCGACGAGTTAGGTTTAACTGGTAAATTGCGTAGATAGAATCTAACTGACCAAACTTCAAATTATCATCGAAGCTGTATTGGTAAGCTTTCATCTCATCGATATCACTTTGCATAAAGATTTGTTTATTAAAATCTAATTGCTCAATGTAACGGTCAAAGACTTTTTTTGATAATTCATCATTAAGAGGAATATATTTGTAATGAGAGCGACTGAATAAGTCACTCACTCTTTTCGCCACTTTTGCATGTTGAGATTCTTGATGAAGCTGTGGAATCTCGTCTAGTGTTGTACTATCAGAGGCGGCAAAGGTGATCCCAACAAAACATAACTGGGATAAAATTAATACATGACGAAAGAGTTTTTTCATTAAAAAGACCTTTTATACGATTAAATGCTTAGCTTTCACTTTCACAACCATTCCTGAATCTAGTTGCACTTGAACTTCTTCTTTTAAGATTTCTACTACTGTAGCAGAGACGGGAGACTTACCTAGCAAGACTTTGACTGGCTGAGACACTTTTAGTTCATTGTGATTAGCTTCTTTGTATTGGCTTAAATCAATCTCAGGTTTTTTAGCGGCTTTTTTTGGTGCTTCTTTTTTACGGTTTGGAATAGCCACTTTTTTAGCTGCACGATTTGGCGTTTTAGCCGCATCGTTTTTCTTTTTATTTGCGAATGCTTTTTCTTTACTTTCTTTTAGTGACTGTTGAGCATGGTCAGCATGTTCTTGTGATACTTCATCACCTTCAACACCGTCTAAATCAACACGCTTAGCACCTGCTTTAACGCAGTGTAGGTAGCGCCAGCTCATTGTGTATTGACGTAATGCACCACGTAATTGTGTTTTGCTTACACGAGGTTCATCTTCTAAACGAGCCGCTAATTCTTGAAACACACCAATTTTTAATGGTTTTGCAGACTCAGATGCAGCAATAAAGCAAGCTGGAAACTGTTCTGTTAAGAAGGCAATGATTTGTTTGTTATTTGTAAACTTTTCTGTGTTTTCCATGTAAAACCTAATATTTAAAAACGATGTTGAAAGATAGCCAGAGTAAATCTCTGATTATCATTAAGAAAATTATTCAGTAGTATAATGATGCGTTTATTAAATGTGAAACGAATTATCGCTCTAGCCGCTTATTCCAGCTAATTTAATGATATTTATTATGAATAGTTAATGTTTATCCACTTCTTCTACCCCTTTTTTGTAAAAACAAGTAGAATCTCCACATTATTTATAAGTTATTTTGTTTGATTTTTAACCTAGAGGGACCGATGAAACCTGAACTATTATCGCCAGCAGGCTCTTTAAAAAACATGCGTTACGCTTTTGCATATGGTGCAGATGCAGTTTACGCCGGTCAACCCCGTTACTCTTTACGTGTTCGTAATAATGAATTTAATCTTGAAAAATTACAAATTGGTATTAACGAAGCACATGCTCAAGGTAAAAAATTATACGTTGTATGTAATATACAACCACATAACTCTAAATTAAAAACCTTTATTCGCGATATGAAACCTGTGGTTGATTTAAAACCAGATGCATTGATCATGTCTGATCCAGGTTTAATCATGATGGTACGTGAAGTATTCCCTGATATGCCAATCCATTTAAGTGTGCAGGCTAACGCAGTAAATTGGGCGACGGTTAAATTCTGGTATAAACAAGGGATTGAACGTGTGATCCTATCTCGTGAGCTTTCACTGGATGAAATTGAAGATATCCGTTTTCACTGTCCAGAAATAGAAATAGAAGTATTTGTACATGGCGCGTTATGTATGGCCTATTCAGGCCGCTGCCTATTATCAGGCTACATCAATAAACGAGATCCGAACCAAGGAACTTGTACTAACTCTTGTCGCTGGAAATACGATGCCCATGAAGCAACACAAAATGAAACCGGCGATGTAGTCGCGATTCAACCTGTTGAACCCACTTTAGGAGAAGGTCAACCTACGGATCAAATGTTCCTTCTACAGGATCAAGGCCGCCCCGGTGAATATATGCCTGCTTATGAAGATGAGCATGGTACTTACATTATGAACTCTAAAGATTTGCGTGCAATTCAACATGTTGAGCGCTTATTAAAGATGGGCGTACACTCTTTGAAAATTGAAGGCCGTACCAAAAGTTTTTATTACTGCGCACGTACCGCACAAATTTATCGTAAAGCCATGGATGATGCGATTGCTGGTAAACCTTTTGACCCTTTATTAATGTCATCCTTAGAAAATTTAGCACACCGTGGATACACTGAAGGTTTTTTAAGCCGACACACACATGATAAATATCAAAATTACGATTTTGGTTATTCTATGAGTGAGACTCAACAATTTGTTGGTGAGATAATCGGTCGTGATAATAATGGTTTGGCTGAAGTGAACGTTAAAAACAAATTCTTAGTGGGTGATAAGTTAGAATTAATGACACCGCAGGGTAATATCAACTTTAAGCTTGAAGCATTGCAAAACCGTAAAGGCGAACTAGTAGATGTTGCACCAGGCTCTGGTCACACGTTATTTATGCCGATTCCTAAAGAGATAGATTTAAACCATGGTTTATTAATGCGTAACTTAACTCAGGGTAATGATACCCGTCAGCCGCACAGTAAATAATATGGCATTATTAATCGAAGAAACGTGTATCAACTGCGATATGTGTGATCCCGAATGTCCTAACGAAGCGATCACATTTGGCGCAGAGATATACGAAATCAATCCCGATTTGTGTACCGAATGCGTGGGCTTTTACGAAAAAGCAACCTGTGTTGCAGTTTGCCCAATAAATTGCATTATTACTGACCCACAGCATATTGAGACACAAGAGCAATTACTTGATAAATTTGCAAATTTACATGTTAGTTAAGCATGCCCTTAACCGCTAAATTTACACAAGGTGATGTCTCCCATCACATTATAAAAATGGCACTGACCAACGTAGTTGGGTTAAGTGTCTTTTTTATTGTGGATTTAATCGATATCTACTTCATCAGTTTATTAAAACAGCCGCATTTACTTTCGGCCATTGCTTACGCAGCTGCTATTTTATTTTTTACCACCTCTTTTACCATTGCCATGATGATTGCTAACTCTGCAGTTGTTGCGCGGCAAATTGGCCAAAAACAATATCAATCCGCTCAACATAGCGCAATGGCCAGTTATTTGATCACTATTATTATCAGTCTGCTGTTAAGTCTCTTAGTGTTTTGTAACGCTAAAATGTTACTACAAATGATCGGTGCCGAAGGCCTAGTTTTAGAGGCCGCTTATGACTACCTTACTATTACTATTATCACCTTCCCTATCGTTGCATTGGGTATGCAAGCTATTGCCACTTTACGCGCTTTAGGTAAGGCAAAAGTCGCTATGCTCTGTACCCTTTCAGCTGGTGTAGTGAATCTATTATTAGATCCACTTTTTATATTTTATTTTGATTTAGATATTAAAGGCGCAGCATTTGCGTCGTTACTTGCACGCGCTACTATGGTTGGGTTAGCTATCTATTATCTGTTCACTAAAGCAAACTTTATTCCTCAAATAGATATCCAGCGAATTAAACATGCCATGCCTGATATCACTAAGGTCGCGATTCCTGTCTGTATTACCCAGTTAGCCACACCACTTACCCATCTCTATGTGACTTATGAGATTGCAAAATTAGGCACAGATATTGTTGCAGCATGGGCAGTGATCAGTCGTTTAATCCCTGTGATATTCATGATCCTGTTTGCTATGCCAGGTGCGATTGGACCTATCATCAGTCAAAATATGGGAGCACAACAATTTGCTCGCGTTAAATCAACCCTAAACCACGCCTTAAACTTTATTATTCGTTATGTTTTAGTAGTGGCTTTACTACTTTCCTTTGCTCAAGAGTGGGTAGTGATGTTGTTTAATGCTAAAGGGGAAACAGCTAGTTTATTGCGTTTTTTCTGCCAATATATCTGCATTAGTTTTATTTTTGTGGCGATGAACCTGGTTGCCATGTCCTTTTTGAATAATGTTGGGCACCCAAAACTAGCCACCTTACTTAATATTGGAAAAATGACACTAGGCACTATCCCTTTTGTAAGTATCGGTGCTTATTATTACGGCGCACATGGCATACTTGTTGGGCAAGCACTAGGCAGCGTTAGCTTTGCTTTGATAGCAGTTATATTGTGCTATCAAATTCAACGTAAGTTAGATTATAATTAGCTGATATCAGTGAGATTGATTTTAGTAAATAATTGAATTAACTTATTAAATATTAAGTTACCCTGATATTGTTTATCCTATACCGATGAGCACTATAATTATCATAATGGAATAAAATAATGCTATGCGTTTAATTTGCTTATTGTCTTTGATTGCTACCCTAAGTGGTTGTTACCAAAACAAAACATTAACACAAAATACGCTTATCTATTGTACTGATAGTCAACCGACATCATTCAATCCGCAAATAAGTGACGACATAGCCAGTTTAGATGCCACTACACATCAATTGTTTAGTCGTTTGGTAAAAATAGATCCTAATACCAATGAGTTTATTCCCGATTTAGCCACCAGCTGGCAACAAAGTGAAGATAAATTGCGCTATCGTTTTACTTTGCGTGAGAATGTGAGCTTTCATCAAACCGATTATTTTACCCCTAGCCGTTATTTTAATGCTGACGATGTACTGTTTAGCTTTAATCGTATGTTTGATCATCAGCACCCTTACCATATTATCAACAACAAAACGGTGAATTATTTCTATAACCACCCTTTCACTGAATTATTATCTTCTATTAACAAAATTGATGATCACACCGTTGAGTTTGTTTTATCAAAACCAGATGTGACATTACTTGCTAATCTAGCTGCGCACTATGCCGTCATACATTCGGCGGAATATGCAGAGCAACTAATGACACAAGGTCAACCAGAACAGATCGACTTTAAACCTATCGGCACAGGGCCATTCTCTTTTAAAAGTTATGATAGTAATGGCACCATTCGTTATCAAAAAAACCAGCAGTATTGGCACTCATTGGGTAATATAGACGACCTTATCTTCTTCACTAATCCCAGTGCAACTAAACGTTATGCAAAGCTCTTATCAGGTGAATGTGATGCCATCTCTTACCCTGCTGCGAGTCAATTAGAGACCATTAGCCAAAATAAAAATATTAGCTTAAATAGCAAATCAACAGCTAATATTTCCTTACTTGCATTTAATACTAAAGCTGAAAAAGTCGCAGCGCCTCAAATCCGACGCGCATTAGCTAAAGCAATCGATACAGAAACTATTTTACAAGCCGTCTATTTTCAGAGCGCAACACAAACCGACACGCTATTAAGTAAGCAGTCATGGGCATTAAAACCACGCTTTAATGAGACACTATTTAATCCAGAACAAGCTAAAAAAGAGTTAATCACTGCACAATATGATTTTTCTCAAACGCTACAGATAGTATTGCCCGATGGCGCTAATGTATTTAACCCAAACTTCCATAAAACAGCGGAATTAATTCAAGCTAATTTATTAGCCATTGGTGTGCAAAGTAAGATTGTCAGCGTGAACGATAATGGTTTACAGGAGCATCTCAACAGGGGTGATTATGATATGTACCTAACTGGGATTAATGTCCATATAAAAGACCCTGACAGTATTTTTAGACCACTATTGAGCTGTCACTCAACCCCAGAAACAGGTAATACTAGTTACTGGTGTGATGCAAAAACACAAGCGTTACTGGATAAATCATTAACTGAGAGTAACTTTGCTCAACGCATTAGAAATTATTACCAAATACAAGACCAAATCCAAGAGCAAAGACCTTATCTGCCCATCGCACATGTTTTAAGATTAGATGCAATTGCTAAAACAATTTTAAACGTAGAAGTTAATCCATTAACCGGTATTAACTTTCAAAATGCCATTAAACAAGATCTGAATTAATATGCTGTCATTCTTAATAAGACGTTTAAATCTATTAGTCATCACGGCGTTTATTTTAACGATACTCGCCTTTGCCATTGATCGTACCATTTTAATACATCACCAAACGAAAGCACCTATCGCGCAAGATTATATTCTTCAATATTTTGCTTATTTATGGGATCTATTAAGTGCAAATATTGGTCACTCTGCATTAAACCATCAACCATTATTACAACGAGGTTTAACCTTCTTTGCTTCAACTTTAGAACTGTGTTTTGTTGCACTATTGTTCTCATCGATCATCGCCATTCCATTGGGTTTATTAGCAGGATTATTCCGTAATACTAAATTAGATTACGCGATCATGACTATCGCTATTATAGGATTAGCCTTGCCGGTATTTTGGGTCGGTGTGATGGCCGGATTATTACCAAGTGTATGGGGGGATATATTACCCGTGGATGGTAATATGAGTTTAGTTTACGACGTACCAGTAGTCACTGGGTTTTTATTAATAGATACCTTATTTGTTACCCCGCAATATGGCCTGTTTGCATTTTTTGACCGCGTTGCACACTTAATATTACCTGCGGCGGTATTGTCCTTCTTTCTAATTGCTGAAATTGTCCGTTTAACACGGCACTCAATGACCATGGTGATGCGCAGTAATTACATTCAAACCGCTTATGCTAAAGGTTTCTCTCGTACCAAAATTGTATTTGTACATGCTTTAAATAACGCCCTGCCGCCAATTATTCCGCAGCTACGATTACAACTCAGCACCATACTCTCTTTTGCCATGACCATTGAGATTGTATTTAATTTAAACGGTATAGGCACCTGGCTCTACAACTCCTTAAAATCAGGAGATTATCACGCGTTACCTGCTGGCATGTTAATTATCACTGGGTTTATTTTAATATTTAGTATTGCTATTGAAATCATGATGGTGATTATTAGCCCGATTAGAAGAGGTTCGTTATATGCTAATTAATAACGGCTTTAATGAAGATAAAATTCAATCGCCACTGCGTTATATTTGGTCTATTTTTAAGAGCAAAAGCATTGCAGTATTGGCTATGTGGGCCATTGTCATTTTAATTTTTATCTCACTATTTGCATCCTGGATAGTACCTCACCCACCATTATTACAAGATCCTGAACAGATGTTGTTACCACCTTATTGGGTTGAAGGTGGCACGATTGACCATGTGTTGGGCACTGATGAACTAGGTCGCGATACCCTATCTCGCTTGTTTCATGGTGTACAATATACTTTAGGCGGCGCGTTAATCATTACCTTTTTCGTTTCTCTTATTGGTATGACGATTGGTGCGGGTGCGGCCTTAACAAAAGGGGTAAAAGCCAGTATTTTACATCATCTATTGGATGCCCTATTAGCTATCCCGTCATTACTATCTGCGCTGATATTAATTACTTTTTTTGGCCCGAGTTATATCAACTGTTTGATCGCCATTGCACTGTCTTTATTACCACAGTTTATTAGAGCCAGCTTTTTAGCCATAGAACAAGAGTTAAATAAACAATATATTATTGCTTTACAACTAGATGGGGCTGCAAAAACGCGATTATTTAGATATGGTATTTTACCTAACATTCTTGAGCCTACTATCACTATCTTAAACCGTCTATTTACTATGGCGATTATAGAGATCGCAACTTTAGGGTTTTTAGGCTTTGGGGCGCAATTACCGCAAACAGAACTAGGAGCCTTAATCGCCAATAGCATGGAGTTAATTTATTTATCACCTTGGTTAGTGGCTTTTCCTGGTCTGGCTATCTTTATTATCATCATTATCGTCAATGTCTTTGCAGAAGGTTTACGTCACGCAGTGATCGAGGGGGAAGAATAATGGCTTTATTAGATATTAGAAACCTCAGTATTGATATCGAAACCGCTCAAGGCAAGATTCGTGTGATTGATAAAGCAACATTGAATATTGTTGATGGCTCGATTCATGGCTTAATCGGTGAATCAGGTTCAGGAAAAACCTTAATAGCGAAAGCAATTTTAGGTTTGCACAGCAGTAACTGGACCGTTACTGCTGACCGTATGTTCCTGGATAAAACCGATCTCACTAAGCTTTCTGTCAAAGAGCGACGGAATATACTAGGCACTGAAATATCAGTGATCTTTCAAGAGCCAAGTTCTTACTTAGACCCAAGTCAACGGATACGTAAACAGATAGAATCGGTATTGCCTAAAAAAACTTGGCAACAACGTTTTAGACCAATTCTCAGTAAAATTAAGCGGGTCAGTGTGCCTTCAAGGCGCTTACAAATAAAAGAGCTATTGCATAAAGTAGGTATACAGAATGATGTCGCGGTATTAAAAAGTTTTCCACATCAATTGTCTGAGGGTGTTTGCCAAAAGGTGATGATAGCGATGGCGATTGCCAATAATCCACGATTGATCATTGCCGATGAACCGACAACAGCCATGGAGGCTGTGACACAATCGCAAATATATCGTTTGTTATATAAACTTAATCAACTGAACAACACAACGCTATTAATTTTGAGTAACAACTTTGCCAATACCAGCAGTATTTCTGATTACATGACCCTAGTCTATTGCGGGCAGAGTGTAGAGTCAGGCTCCTATAAACAGATTATGGGCTCAGCAATGCACCCTTATACACAAGCGATGCTTAAAACCATGATTAATAATGAAGAGTTTCATGAGCATAAAGCACAGCTTTATACCTTACCGGGTAATATTCCCTCATCAAACCAATTACCCATCGGTTGTCGACTCGGTCCAAGGTGTCCTAAGGCTCAAAAGATATGCGTTAAGAATCCAACCTTAACCATAAAAAAAGGTCATAGTTACCGTTGCCATTACCCTAGTAAATTGAGTTAGTTATGTCGTCATTATTGAAAGTAACCGATCTATGTAAAAGCTTTAAGCAACCCTATGGTCTTTTTAGTAGTCGCGAAAAAGTAGCCTTTGGACCAGTGAGTTTTACTTTAGAAAAAGGTGAAACGTTAGCCGTGGTTGGCGAAAGTGGATCAGGAAAAAGTGCATTAGTACGAACCATTGCAGGTGTACTCAAGGCAAGCTCTGGTGATATCTATATCAATGGCGAATCTATTTGTACATTAAGTTCCCATAAACGCTGCGTAGCAGTGCGTATGATATTCCAAGATCCAAGCAGTTCACTGAACCCTAAGATGACAGTGGGAAAAATACTTAACGCGCCTATTGAGTTAAATACTAACCTAGATGCTAAACAACGTTATCAACGTATTTTAGATACATTAAAATTAGTGGGTCTATTACCCGATTACTTAGCTTTTTACCCCGAAATGTTATCGGGTATGCAGAAGCATCAGGTGGCTATCGCTCGGGCGATGATCCTAAATCCAGATATTATTTTAGTGGATGAAATCTTAACCACTTTGGATATTTCTCTTCGCTTTAAAATTGTTAATCTATTATTAAAAATTCAACAAGCAAAAGGCCTTAGTTACATATTTGTTGCTCATAATATGCACCTTGTAAAGCATATGAGTGACCAAATTATGGTGTTACATCAAGGCAAAATTGTCGAAAAAGGGCCTGCTGAAGAGGTCTGTGAACGCCCACAACATGAACAAACTAAATATTTACTCTTAACTCACCAACCTGATTACCGTAAATAATCACAAATCTGAACAGTTGCATTCTTTAAACAATTAAAAGGCAGTTACCCTGTTACTGCCGTGTCTATACTCGCAATGACCCCCTTCCCCCCTTTAATAGCATCTACCATAGTCATTTCAGTCTCTTTAGGTGTTAAAACGACCAAGGTTCAAATAACCCAATTGATGTAACAATTAATCAACAAAAAACTAAATAATGATTTAAAATTGCTATATAATTAAAAAATTAATTATTAATCATATCATTGTTGGAATGTGATGCTGTTCATCCATTCTCTTATTCGAATCAAGTATATGCAGCAAATAGTCATTTTAAGCCTATACTTAATCGTAAAGAAAATGAGTATTTCAATAGGTAAGACCAAAGGAGTTGAAAGATGAACAACCTTGGACGGAATTTTTGGGTATCTAATTTTCTTATTATATTGATCATTATTGCATTAGTGTTTGTTATTAAAGCTTTATTTAACCCAATCCTCTCCAAACAACAGCAGCAATACGGTCTAGATAAGCGACTTGCAGTGTTAAATGACATCACCTCTGAAGCAGATTTAAAACATAAAATCGAAATCAATAACTTTAGTTATATTAAGGTAACCAATGACCGTTTATCGGCACCACTGACCTACATAGAGCAAAAAGAAGCGCAATTATTCCGTAAAATATTACCTATCTCTCCCTCGACACAACACTCTATTTCTACAAACCAAGTTATTGAATACTCAGTCAAAAATTTGGAATACTCTACGCTATATCAACATATCATCTTGTTAATTGTAGCGGCTTTAGTGATCACTACCCTGTTCTGCAACCTACTTTATTTAACCTTGTTTAGAAAAAATGAACAGTTATTGATTGAAGAAACACTAGATGACAGTGATGTAAAATCTATCTTTACCATAGCGGCTAAGGCAATTAAGCAAAAAATCAGGAACTTAAAGTCTGATGTTTCTGATAAAGAGATGAGAATAAACAAGTTAAGCAATCAGGCCAATCGAGACAGTCTCACTGAGTTAAATAATCGTCATGCTTTTCGCTCTGAACTAACTGAGCTATTATCCAGTGACAACAACCAAGATCATGCCATCTTATCTGTGATTAGAATTTTCGAATTATCAACGGTTAATGCCAGTCGCGGTTTTCAACAAGGTGATCACTACTTACTTAATGTTGCCAAAATTATTAAGCAAGTTGCATTAAATTATGCCAACACACAGGTTTTCCGTATTAGTGGGTCAGACTTTGCCGTTATTGCACATAACATGACCACTACTGATGCACACAAATTCAGTGATGAATTAAAATTTAAATTTGACCAATACCAGGCCACCCATAACCTTGAAAGTGTAGCTTTTAATGGTATGACGCGAGTTTCAGCTAAACAGTTACCAGAGCATGTGTTAGCAAGAGCTGATATTGCCCTGGCCAAAGCACAAATAGCTGGACCCAATGCATGGGCGCTTGAAGAGCACAGTGAGTTCCAATTAGGAGAGCAACATTGGCGAGCCGTGATCAACGAAGTGATTGAGAAACGCTCATTTACTTTTTTACAGCAGCCGGTGCAAGCTATTCATCGTAATATGAAAGGGTATCAAGAGATTTATACCCGCTTTTTAGGCGAAAACGATAACATCATTCCAGCCAGTACTATTTTCTCAATGGCACAACGCATCGATATGATTGTGAAACTTGAGCAATTAATTATTGAACGCACTATTGCCAATTACCGACAAAAAAGTGATTTTAATACGCATTGGGGCATTAACGTCAGTTATGCCTGTATCCAAAACAGCGCCTTTCTTATTTGGTTAGAACGTTTGCTCTTAAAAGAGTCTGATATTGCCGGTTCATTAGTATTTGAAGTGCATGAAAAGCCGCTAGATAACCACCTTACCGCCAGCAAACGCTTTTTTGACATGTTAAAACGTGCGGGCAGTCGATCTGCCATCTGTCGATTCGGTAAAGGTATCTGTTCATTCCGTCTGTTTAAAGAGTTAAAACCTGACTACATTAAGATTGACTCTAGTTTAATTGTGGATATCGAACATGACAGCACTAACCAGCAATTTATTCGCATGATCATAGATGTTGCTCATCGCATGGAATGTCAAGTAGTCGCCGAAGGGATTGAACGACTTGAGCAAAAACATATCCTAGAGCATATGTATATTGATGGCATACAAGGTTTCTTAATTGCTCGCCCTACCCCACTATAAAGGCTAAAACACAAAGGGCGAATAGTCAGTTCAGCCCTTTACATCTACACTTCTCTTTTTATACAATGCGCGTGCTTTTAACTCTCCCTAAACAAGGCTTACAATGACGCAGCAACTTTCAGAAAAAGAACAATTTAAACTCAAAAAATTAAACAAAGTGTTGCGTAGACAAACGGGTCAAGCGATCGCAGATTACAACATGATTGAAGATGGCGATAAGGTCATGGTTTGTGTATCGGGCGGAAAGGATAGTTACACACTTTTAGAGATGCTGAGTCAGCTTAAGGCCGTTGCGCCAATTAACTTTGATATCATCGCCGTTAACTTAGACCAAAAGCAACCGGGCTTCCCTGAACACATCCTACCTGAATACCTATCTAAATTAGGTGTTGATTACAAAATTGTCGAGCAAGATACTTATAGCATAGTCACAGAAAAGTTAGAGCCAGGCAAAACTACCTGTAGCCTATGTTCTCGTTTACGCCGAGGCATCCTATATAATACCGCAAAAGAAATTGGTGCAACAAAAATTGCTTTAGGGCATCACCGTGACGATATGCTCGCTACTATGATGCTTAACCTATTTTTTGCAGGAAAAATGAAATCAATGCCAGCAAAATTAGTCTCGGACAATGGAGAACATCTTGTGATCCGCCCTCTGGCTTATTGTAAAGAGAAAGATATTGAAGCCTTTGCAACATTACAGAGGTTCCCAATTATTCCTTGTAATCTATGTGGTTCTCAACCAAATTTACAACGAAAATTAACTGAAGAGATGCTCAGTGAGTGGGATCAAAAATTTCCAGGCCGCTTAGAAACCATGTTTACCGCAATGCAGAATGTGGTGCCATCGCATTTAGCAGACACTGCGCTATTTGACTTTAAGTCGATTAATAATCAATCTGGCGTGATTGATGGTGGCGATATTGCCTTTGATAAAGAGTCCTTCTCTAATCCGACTCACAGTGAAGAAAATACAGACAATGAGTTCTATCAACAGCAACCCGCAGTGCAATTTACCCAAGTAAACTAAGACTTTATTGATTGAACACAATAAAAATGGGAGTTTCAGTCAAGCCTTACTTGTATTTACAGTTGATAACAGATAATTTACTGGGATAGATCACAAAATGGTAAGTGAAGTGATTTTTAATTACCAAAATGTCTGAAAAGCATACAATTTTAATAAACTAACGGAGTTAAACATGAGAACACCTCTTGTAATGGGTAACTGGAAACTGAACGGTACTAAAGAGTCAGTTGCAACATTAATCAAAGGCATTGAAGGCGCAGCTGATGCAGCGAGCAATGTTGAAGTTGCAGTATGCCCACCGGCTATCTTCATTGAGCAAGTTGCTAACTTAACAGCAAACAACAGCATTGAATTTGGTGGTCAAGATGTAAGCACAAACGTTTCTGGCGCATTCACAGGTGAAACTTCACCAGTAATGGTTAAAGAGTTTGGTGCTAAATACAGCTTAGTTGGTCACTCTGAGCGTCGTCAATACCACAACGAAACAGATGCAGTTGTTGCAGCTAAATTTGTTGCTATTCAAGAAAATGGTCTAGTACCTGTTCTTTGTATCGGTGAGACACTAGAAGAGCGTGAAACTGATAAAACTTTTGCTGTTGTTGAAGCACAACTAAAAGCAGTAATCGACGTTGCTGGTATTGCTGCAATTGAAAACTCAGTAATCGCATATGAGCCAGTATGGGCTATCGGTACAGGTAAAGTTGCAACTTCTGAGCAAGCACAAGAAGTTCATGCACATATCCGTTCATGGTTAAATGCACAAAGCGAAGTAGTAGCGGAGAAAGTACAAATCCTTTACGGCGGTAGTGTTAAAGCAAACAGTGCAAAAGAGCTATTCGCTCAAGCTGATATCGACGGTGGTTTAGTTGGTGGTGCTGCACTAATCATTGAAGAATTTGTTGGTATCATCGAAGGCGCTAAATAAGCCCTTTCTAAATACTAATACTATCAAGGCACTTCGGTGCCTTTTTTATGACTCCTCAACAATATTTCTAGTATTGTCATTGGTTTACTACCCTCTTCACCATAACTGACCCCTGTAGCAACCCCATCAATTAACTGTTCTGAATTACCTGTTAAAATAATTGCAGCCTTAGTTAAATATTTAATCAATAGGACCTTAATACCAACCACACTAAGTAACTGAACAATTTTTATTTGTTAAAATAACTTATTACTTCGCTGTAATTTTCGTAAATAGAACAATTGTTTAACTTAAATTACGCCTTGAACTAAGTCATTTTTCCTGCGCAAAATTGTGATCACTTACTTAATATCATTGTTATTACCACAAACACTATATTTTTTATAATTACTATTACCTTGCTCACACTCTGTTAACTAAATTGATACGAAAATACTACACATGCTAAATCCAAGTGTTATGATGTTTATTAATTATTATTTAATCAACTGGAGTAAATTATGAATTCTTCAATTAACACTCATACTGGTAGTGCTGGAGTTTCAATCAATAAAGTATTAAAAAATACTTATATGTTGTTAGGCATGACACTTGCGTTTAGTGCAGTAACTGCAACTATTGCAACAATGGCAGGCATTGGTCCAATGATGTCATTAGTATTAATGCTAGTTGGCTTCGGTTTGTTGTTTGTTGTTTCAAAAACGGCTGACTCAAGTAAAGGTCTTTTCTGGGTATTTATGTTTACTGGTGTGATGGGTGCGTCACTGGGTAATATGTTAAATCACTACCTGGCAATGGCTAACGGTCCTGCACTTATCATGCAAGCATTAGGTACAACAGCGATTATCTTCTTTGCTTTATCTGCATATGTACTAACTACACGTAAAGACTTCTCATTCATGGGCGGCTTCTTAATGGCTGGTATGATTGCTGTCGTGGTGGCAATGATTGCTAACATCTTCCTACAAATTCCATTAATGCAATTAGTGATCAGCAGTGTTGTGGTTATGATCATGTCAGGATTAATACTGGTTGATACAAGCCGTATTATCAATGGCGGTGAAACAAACTACATTCGTGCAACGGTTTCATTATACTTAAACATCTTTAATATCTTTGTTCACCTATTGAGCATCCTAGGTATTTTAGACGATTAATAAAACTAAGAATGATGATAGCGCACTTTTTAGTGCGCTTTTTTTTGCCTACAATTTATATTCATCATTGACCCCTTGCTATTGCCGAGCCAAACCCATGAAAATATACCTTTGTTTATTGTTTATTACCCTACTAACGGCCTGTAGCGATTCCGTCACGTTAACTCCCCTTAACCAGCAACAACCTATCCTAGCTTTTGGTGATAGCTTAACCTCTGGGCGTGGCGCTGAAAAACAGCAAAGTTACCCAGTACAATTAGGTTTGTTATTAGATAAGCAAGTTATCAATGCAGGTGTGAATGGAGAAACCAGTCAACAAGGGCTTAAACGTTTACCTAAACTATTAGACCAATACCAACCGCAATTATTGATCCTTTGCCATGGTGGTAACGATATTTTACAAAATAGAAATTTAGATAAGATGCAGGACAATCTAGCACAGATGATAGAGATGGCACAGGATAGAGGCATTGAAGTGGTGTTATTATCAGTACCAGAAGCGAGTATCTTTTTACCTGATATTGAGCAGTACCAGACATTAGCTAAAGAATATCAGATTCCACTTGGCAATGACATTATGCGGGATGTATTAAAGAAACCTGCTTTACACAGCGATACTGTACATCCAAATGCACAAGGATACCGACTCATTGCACAGGGAGTGTATGACTTACTAACAGAGTACGGTGCGTTAGATTAACGCACCTTATCTCGTATTAAGCGAGTGAGTTTAATGGCTATAACCTAACTCTTTAGCTGGCTCAATATTACTCGCAGTCCAAGCTGGATAAACCGTCGCCACTACACTCATTACAAAAGCGACGACAGTGATCACCATTACCTGTTGATAATCGATTTGTGAAGGTAAGTAATCGATAAAATAGATATCACCCGATAAGAACTTACGGCCAATTAAACTTTCAATCGCAGCAAAAATACTGCTTAAATTTAACGATAGGTAAATCCCTAATAACCCACCAAATAAACTGCCCATCAAACCATTGAACGCACCTTGCACCATGAAAATAGCACGTAATGACCATTTATTAGCGCCCATGGTTTTTAAGATAGCAATATCACCTCGCTTCTCATTCACTGCCATCACTAAAGTTGATACGATATTAAAGCAAGCAACCGCAACCACTAATAATAAAATCACATACATTAATGACTTAACCATCTGAATATCTTGATATAAGTAACCTTGACTAGTGATCCAGCTTTTCACATACATATAAACAGGAATGTTATAAGCCACTTCACGTACTAAAGTTTGTGCTTGTAATACATCATCCACTTTAAAAGCGATGCCCGTTGCATGCTGTACATTCAAAATCTGTTTGGCTTTATTGATATGAATAAAGCCTAAGGTGGTATCAACTTGACCACCCATTTTAAAAGTCCCAGTGAGTGTAAATGCAAATTTGCGTGGGGCCTTTAATTTAACAGAGCTAGGTTGAGGTAATAATAAAGTCACCGTATCACCCACAGCGAGATTAAGCTGTTTAGCCACGGGCTCACCCAAGATAATACTATTATCCGCAGTGGATAATAGCTCCCAGCCTCCCTGCTTAATATACTTCTCAACGGCTGTTACTTGCGTTTCAGTGTCAGGATCTATTGCACGCATTTGCAGTGCTTTCATATGTATATTATTTTGCAACAAAGCATTCATCACAATATAAGGGCTCGCGCCTGCTATACCAGGATGTTCTCTGACTTGGGATAAAATTGCTTTCTCATTTTTGAAATCGCCCTCTACTACCTCTAGTTCCGCATGAGGAATGACCGACAGTAGTTGATCTCTTAGGGCTTTTTCAAAACCATTCATGGTAGAAAGGCCAACAATTAATACTGCGACCCCTAAAATAATGCCAAAAATAGAGGCCATTGAGATAAACGACACAAATTTGTTTTTATGCTTGGCTTTGCTATAACGTAAACCAACAAATAACGATAAAGGTCTAAACATTATTGCGTATCCTGTAAGATGCCGTTACTCATATACAACTGTCGATCTAACTTATTAGCCAACTGTTGATCATGCGTGACCACAATAAAAGCGGTGCCCAACTCGGCATTTAACTCTTTTAACAATTGATAGACAGACTCAGCACTTTTTGCATCTAAGTTACCGGTTGGTTCATCGGCTAACACCAAAGACGGTTTGTTAATCAATGCTCTTGCAATAGCAACACGTTGTCTTTCGCCACCAGAAAGCTCTGAAGGACGATGAGCAACACGCTCACTTAAACCGACACGGGTTAATAGCTCTAAGGCTTTTTGTTGTGCAACTTTAATCGGCTCACCAGCAATCAACAACGGCATGGCAACATTCTCTAACGCTGTAAATTCAGATAACAAATGATGAAACTGATAAACAAAACCTAACTCTTGATTACGCCATTTTGCTTGCTGTTTTGCTGATAACTTATGAATGTTTTTACCATTAAAAATAACTTCACCCGTTGAAGGTGCATCCAGAGCACCTAATAAATGTAATAAAGTACTTTTACCTGACCCTGATGTCCCAACAATTGCTAATAACTCACCTGGCTCAACGGCCAAGTTAATACCTTGCAACACTGACGTAGCTAAACGCCCTTCTTGGTATACTTTGCTTAAATCCTGACAAACTACTATTGAATTACTCATATCTTAATGCCTCAACTGGGCTAACTTTACCGGCTCTGTAAGCTGGGTATAAAGTTGCTAATAAACTTAAAAACATTGCACCCAACATGATGGATACTATTTGGACAGGCTCATGTACAACGGGCAGCAGACGTGTACCGCCAGACGCATTGGCTAATAGATGCAACCCTAAAAAAGACATGATTTCATTAATATACGTACTTAATAACAAGCCTAATCCAGTGCCAATTAATGCCCCAACAATGCCACTAAATGCACCTTGAATAATAAAGATTAAATTAATGGTATTGGCGTTGATGCCTAGGGTTTTTAATATCGCTACTTCAGCACTTTTATCGGTCACCACCATCACAGAAGAAGATAGAATATTAAATGCAGCCACCGCAATAATTAAACAAAGCAGCAACCAGATCATATTCTTTTCCATTTTTACTGCTGCAAATAACTCACCGTGTGTACTGCGCCAATCAATGATCATCTCATCTTCTGCTAAAGTAGGCGGCGTCCAAGTCTCTACTGCAAAAGGTTCTGTGAAATAGAAGCGTAAGTCTGTTACCTGATCGGTTTGAATACGAATTAAACGAGCGGCATCTTCAGCACGCATCAAGACTAAGTATTTATCTACATCAGAGCCCACATCAAACATTCCAGCCACGGTAAAATTTCGCTGGCTAGGCACCTGACCTAAAGGTGTATAACGCACACCACGGGTTGAGGTAATTCTCACTTTATCACCAATGGTCACCCCTAACATACGCGCCAATTGGTCACCAATAATAATGTTATATTCACTCGCTACCAGTTTATCTAAACTGCCCACGACAATATTACTTTTAACTGTGTCACTGGCGTACTTATCGGGGTAAACCCCCTCAATTTTAACGCCTTGCAATCCGGTCTTACTTTGTAAAATGGCTTCAGCATTGATCATAGGTTCAACATCAATGATTAAAGGATCAACGGGAAGTTGATCTATACGCTGTTGCCAATTCGTAATGGTGTTATCTTGGTTGGTTAATTTTGCTTGAGGAATTGAGCCTAAGATACGATCTTTTAATTCCGCTTCGAAGCCATTCATCACAGAAAGCACTGTGATCAACGCCAGCACACCGAGAATAATGCCACCAGTGGAGAATAAAGAAACAAAGGACACAAATTGGTTATTACGCTTGGACTTGGTATAACGTAAACCAATGAAAACACTTAAAGGATAAAACATAGTTACCTTTTATAATAATTATCTAAGACAGATTGGATAAGAACAAGGTGCACTAAAAGCACCGTTAATCTCACTAAATGTAGCCTTAACTTATTGATTACATTTTAATGCCGGTCATTCTAATGTATCTTTATTCGCTAAGACAGACAAAACTCCTAATATAAGGTGTTTCGCCACCACTTAATCACTGCTTGGTTTGTAGATATGAATAATAATGAATACTTTTTAGTAGAACACACACTTTCAATCAACTTAAAGTCAATTGATAAAACGCAGCTTCCTGCCAATCAACTGGCCTTTGAGCAAGAGATCCCAGGTCCATTTCGTATGGCCAGTGATTTAGCACAAGCCGACGCAAACATTCTCGCTCCGTTAAAGTTAAATAACGAAACCAGCAAAGCATTATGGCAATACTTACAAGCTCAAAATCAAAAAATAAATACTCTATTGAGCTATGTATTAACCCAGCAAGATGAAGAAAAATCACGTCATCAAAGTATAAAGTTTAGTGCTGGAAACTTAATCATAAAAAACAATAACACATTGAAAGAAGAAGATATTGTTAGGTTAAAAATATTTTTACCTGAAGAATCATCTGCCATTTATTGTTATGCTACGGTCAGCGAATTAAACGCCGAGCAGTGTACATTAACTTACACGCTTATTCGAGACCAAGATCGAGAGTTATTGATTCGAGCGAGTTTACATATACAATCTCAACAGCTAAAAGATAGAGCTAAATTACGTGAATCAAAGCAATAACCTGTACTAGGTTAAACTGATACCCTGACTCTATAGTGCAATTTTCGCACACACTTTACTAAGCAACTAAACAGATAAAATAAGTCAAAACATGAACAATTTACTCGACATACAAACATTAAAATCCACCACCGATACTCAGCAACTTGCTAACTTAGTCGGTAGTAGCCAAAGTTTAGTGATTAGCCAATGCGCACAAAACAACCCACAAAAGTCGCCGTTAATTGTCATCGTTAATGACACACCCAGTGCCATTAAGTTGCATCAGGAGTTATTATTTTTTGCTGAAAACAAGTTCGAAGTAAACCTATTTCCTGATTGGGAAACCTTACCCTACGACCATTTTTCTCCACATCAAGATATTATCTCAACGCGTATTGAAACCTTATATCAATTACCTTCAATGAAAGAAGGCATTTTGATTGTGCCTGTGACTACCCTGCTATTGAGATTAGCGCCGCCTAGTTATTTAAAACAAAATACTTTAGTGGTGAAAACTGGCCAACAATTAGACTTGCAACTACTACGAGAGCAGTTACAGGAGGCGGGTTATTACGCCGTTGACCAAGTACAAGAACATGGCGAGTTTTGTGCACGAGGTTCGTTATTAGATATTTACCCAATGGCCAGCGATACCCCATACCGCATCGACTTTTTTGATGACGAAGTAGACTCTATTCGCCCTTTCGATACAGAAACACAACGCTCTCTGCCAACCATTCAACAGATAAAAATGTTACCTGCTCATGAATTTGCAACAGATAAACAGGCGATAGAAAACTTTAAACAAGCATATCAAGATAAATTTCCAGCAAAAATTTGTACCAGCAACGATTCTATCTATCAGCAAATTTCACAAACTAATTTACCCGCTGGTATCGAATATTATCTACCGCTATTTTTTAATGAGACAGCGACCCTATTTGATTATTTTCCTCAGCAAAGCCGTTTGTGCATTGTCGGCGATATCAATACCGCTATCGATGATTTCTGGAAAACCATTACCCATCGTTTTGATGAACGTGGTGTTGATTTATTACGTCCATTATTGCAGCCGATTGAGTTATATCTGCGTCAAGAGCAATGCTTTAAGCGTATTAATGAGTTTCCTAAATACCAGTTGCAAGATACCTCTTTTGCCGCGCCTAAGGCAGGTAAAAGTAATTTACCACTGACCACCTTGCCTGATATTAGAATTAACCATAAAGATAAAAATCCACTAGCAAATATCAGTGATTTTATTGACAGTTTCGATGGCACCATCTTGTTAAGTGCTGAGTCAGCAGGCCGTAAGGAAGCTCTACTAGAACTGCTGAGCCCACTTAAATTATCGATAAAATCAGTTAATCACTTAAGTGAGTGTCAACCCAAAAAACAAAAAGTACATATTACCGTCAGTCGTGTTGAACATAGTTTTATGATCATCGACTCAGCTTTTGCTTTTATCACTGAAACTGAGTTATTGGGCAATAAAATAACCCAAAGACGACATCAAAATAAAGATAATAACGGAGAGGAAAACTCTGAGCATATTGTCCGTAACCTAGCTGAATTAAAAGTAGGCCAACCTGTGGTTCATATCGACCATGGTGTTGCACGTTATTTAGGGTTACAAACCATTGAAGTATCAGGCAGTATTAATGAGTTTGTTACCTTAGAATATCTTCGTGGTGACAAATTATATGTGCCCGTGACCTCATTACATTTAATCAGCCGTTACAGTGGCAGTGATGTGGAAACGGCACCTATCAGCAAACTAGGTAACGATACCTGGGCCAAAGCGAAAAAACGTGCCGCTGAAAAAGTACGAGATGTCGCTGCCGAATTACTGGAAATTTATGCTCAACGCGCCGCTAAAAAAGGCTTTAGATATAAGCTAAACAAAGAGCATTATGCCTTATTCAGTAATGACTTCCCCTACCAAGAAACCCATGACCAAGCGCTGTCTATTAACGCTGTAATTTCAGATATGTGTTCATCACAACCTATGGATAGACTAGTTTGTGGTGATGTGGGCTTTGGTAAAACAGAAGTGGCAATGCGTGCTGCCTTTATGGCAACTGATAATGCACGTCAAGTTGCGTTACTAGTACCAACCACACTTCTTGCACAGCAACATTTTGAAAACTTCCGTGATCGCTTTGCTAATTGGCCAGTAAGAATTGAAGTGTTATCTCGCTTTAAAACCGCCAAAGAGCAGAAGCTTATTTTACAAGATGCCGCCGATGGAAAAGTAGATATTCTAATTGGTACTCATAAGCTATTAAGTGATGGTATTAATTTCGCCGATTTAGGTTTATTAATTATTGATGAAGAGCATCGTTTTGGTGTACGTCAAAAAGAAAAAATTAAACGTCTGCGTGCACAAATCGATATATTAACCCTGACTGCAACGCCTATTCCGCGAACATTAAATATGTCCATGAATGGCATGCGTGATTTGTCTATCATCGCATCGCCACCAGCTAAACGTTTAGCGGTAAAAACATTTGTAGAGCAACGTACCGATCAAACTATCAGTGATGCAATCACACGTGAAATCATGCGTGGTGGTCAAGTCTACTTTTTACATAATAACGTTGAAACTATCGAAAAAGCAGCGGCAGATTTACAAACATTATTACCACAAGCCAGAGTTGCCATTGCCCATGGGCAAATGAATGAACAACAGCTTGAACGTGTTATGTCTGATTTTTATCATCAGCGTCAAAATGTCCTAGTCTGTACCACCATCATTGAGACCGGTATTGATATTCCTACTGCCAATACCATTATCATCAATCGTGCTGATCACTTAGGGTTAGCGCAATTACACCAATTACGTGGTCGTGTGGGTCGCTCGCATCATCAGGCTTATGCATATTTATTAACACCAACACCTAAACTAATGACTAAAGATGCTAAAAAGCGCCTGCAAGCTATTGGCTCATTAGACACCTTAGGGGCAGGTTTTACACTGGCAACTCACGATTTAGAAATACGTGGCGCCGGGGAGTTATTGGGTGATGAGCAATCAGGTCAAATTACCAGTATCGGCTTTAACTTGTATATGGATATGTTAAATCAGGCGGTTGATGCATTACGCAATGGTCAAGAGCCTAGTCTAGAGCACCTATTATCAACGCAAGCAGAAGTTGAATTAAGAATTCCGGCACTGATACCTGATGATTATATTCCAGATGTGAATATGCGTTTATCTTTGTACAAGCGTATTGCAAATAGTAAAAATAATAATGAACTTAATGAGATACAAGTAGAACTAATTGATCGCTTTGGTTTATTACCTGACTCAACTAAAAACTTAGTGGCTGTCACCGCAATAAAACAAAGATGTTCAAAACTAGGTATTGCTCGCATTGAAGCCCATGCATTGGGTGGCGCAGTAACCTTCACTGAACATACAAAGGTTGATCCCATGTTTCTCGTTTCATTACTGCAAACACAAACAAATACCTTTAAACTTGACGGGCCAAGTAAATTGAAATTCAGTATCGCATTGGAAAATAGTGCAGAACGTCTAAACTGGTTGAAACAGCTACTTGATAGTTTTAAATTAAATCTTATTAAATAAAATCAAATAAAAAGGATAGCCTTTTGAATTTACGTTATATTTTACCATTATTTTTTGCAGCAACTTGTTCCTTGAATGCCCAAGCAGCAGGTGACCGCTGGTTTGACGTGGAGATATTAGTCTTTAAACGCAATGTTGATGTACAAGATAATAGTGAACAACTAGATCAAAATAATGTTTATTTAAAACAGCGCCAACGTCTAGAAGTGATCAAAGCCGCACCAGCGACCAGCTGTTTAGATGGGCAGCCTTGTTTACACCAACAAAATCCTGTGCGTTTAACCGATGCACAAATGGTGAAAGGTGGACATAGATTACAACGCTTAAATGGCTTGATGCTTAATGAGCAATTAAAAAGATTAAACAACCACCAACTTTTCACACCACTACTCCATACAGCATGGCGTATGCCAATACAAAATAAACAAAATGCATTACCTATTCATCTATTTGCAGGTAAAAACTATGCATTAGCCATGGAGCAAGCGGGTTTATCTTCTAATTCAAGCAATACATCAACACAACCAGATCAATCAATGGATGTATTAGCAGCGTTACAGAAGAAAGAGATCTTACAAGATTTGTATGAAATTGATGGGAATCTACTAATCTATGTAGAGCGTTACCTGCATATTGATAGCCAATTGATTGTGCGTACTGAAACTGAGAAATCAGTCTCATCGCCATTATCAGTGCGCGGATCAGAAACTAAAGCAGTGGAGCAAGACGGTGTAGTGCAAATCGTTAATCAAGAGCCTGTTCAGCGAAATGTGCGTACAGAAAAAGCCATTACTGAAACTTTATTTGATCAATCAACCCGTTTGCGTAGTGAAGAGATACACTATTTTGACCATCCACTATTTGGCATGATCATTCAAATTAGAAAAATTAAATAAAACAGATCACGCACTTTCAGCTTAATTATTTAAGCGATAAGCCGCAATCAAAAAAGGAAGCTATTTAGCTTCCTTTTTAGTGTAAATTTAAATCCACCCTAAATAGCTCTGGTTTCCCATAACTGTTTGGCTTTTTGTAATGCTTCATCCTGCGAGCATTCAGGTTGCATCTGTTTCAGTACCATGGCCATGGTGGTGATCACGGCAGCATCACCATAGGCATCTTCAATCTCTTTATTCCATACTTTTAATAAGTATTCAGCAGATACTTCAGTATGTGCTCCGGAGAAGTCTTCGAGATAAGTAGGCCAATCCTGTTCGATATAACGTGTTTGTCCATCTACTTGTGTCACTCCACAAGCTAAGGTAGAGACACGCGGATTCACTTCACTCTCACCACCCTCACCTTTGAAAGCGATAATACTATGTTCATTGTTTAACAATGCCGCTTCAGCGTGTATTTTCTCGTAACTTTTATGGAAAACACCGTGAATACTATAAGGCGCATTCGTTGGGTTAACGCTGCGTGCTACGGTATTCAAAGGCGTACGTAAACCAACTTGTTCACGCAGAGCTAATAACTCGATTAGTTCTGGGCAATATGCCGATAACGGTACATACACTAGTGCATTTTGTTCTAAGGCTAGTTTAGCCTGCTCTGGACTATCCGCTACTTCAATACCTAATAATGGACAAGCAGATTCCACTTGGTACTTGATCAAATCAACGGTCATATGACCATGTAAAAATATCTTAATACCATTCGCAGCTAATACTTTTGCCGCCAGTAATAACCAAGGTGGCTGTCTTTTTTTACCTGCAAAGCAAGGCCAATCCAGATCAGCGGGTAACGTTTGCCATTGCTCAGATACTTTTCCACGTAAAGCTTCAATATAACCTGCCGCTTCTTCTGGTGTTTCACAACGTACACGTTGCAGCATAAGTAACACAGCCAATTGCAAAATCGTGGCATCACCGTTTAAATAATCACTTAATGCTTGTTTTGCTTCTGCCATGGTTAGAGGACGACGCCCTTTTTCACCACGCCCCGTTAATTTTATATATTCACTAAACAACACTTTATCTTTCAAAGCTGACTCTTTCACAATAAATCCTTCATAAATGACTTAAATATAACTATCCAACTCAGTGGCAAGGCAATCCAAAATGGCTTTAGGTTTAGCTTGCATCAACTGTGTTGAATTATGCACACCATAACTTACACCCAAACTATCGATGCCCGCATTAGCAGCCATCTCTAGATCATAGATAGAATCACCAATCATCAAAGCTTGTTCAGCAGGGATCGCTAATTTGTCTAATAACATTTTAATCATTAATGGGTCTGGTTTGGAGTGTGCTTCATCAGCACAAACAGTGCCACTAAATAGATGCGCAGTATTGGTTTTAGCAATCATACGATCCAATCCTACTCTTCCCTTACCGGTTGCAACGGCTAATTGATAACCGCGTTGCTGTATGTTAACCAGCATATCTGCAATGCCATCGTAGAAAGGCGTTTCAATATGCTGATTCGCATGATAGCGGTCGCGATAGGCGTCCACTAATTGCTGCTGTTTAATGAAGGGTAAATCAGGAAATAACTGTTGCGTAGCTGTTAACAGGCTTAAACCGATAATATCTTTGATTGCGGCTTCACTTGGTACGGCAATATCGATTTGTTTGGTAGCCTGTTGCATACACAACACAATTTTATCTAGGGAGTCCATTAAAGTGCCATCCCAATCAAAAATAATTAACTGGTATTTCATATTAACTGCGCTGTAACTTGGTTAATAAAGTCTCTAAACGAGGACAAAGTGGCGCACTAACAGTCATTTTTTTCTCTAATACCGGATGGTAAAAGGTAATATGAGCAGCATGCAGGAAAAGTCGATTTAATCCTAATGCAGTCATTTTACTATCAAAAGTACTGTCACCGTAACGTTCATCACAGGCGATATTATGGCCTTTACAGGCACTGTGCACACGAATTTGGTGAGTTCGTCCAGTAACTGGACTCGCTTCCACTAAGGTAGCGCCTTCATAACGTTGCACAATTTTAAAATGTGTTTCCGAGGGTTTACCCAATGGGCTAACTTTAACCACAGAATCTTGGGCATTCTTTAATAAAGGTTCACGTACTAATCGGTCTTTTTTGTCCCATTGACCTTTAACTAACGCGAAATACTGTTTTTTCATGGTTTTCTGACGTAACTGCTCGTGCAGTGCACGTAACATACTGCGTTTTTTTGCAATTAATAGACAGCCAGATGTTGCTTTATCTAAACGGTGAGCTAATTCTAAGAAGCGTGAATCTGGACGTAAGGCACGCAAGCCTTCAATCGCTCCAAAATTTAGACCACTACCGCCGTGTACTGCTAAACCAGAAGGTTTGTTTAAAATAATTAAAGCGTCATCTTCATAGACAATAGCGGACTCTAAATTTTTAATGCTGTTGAGTTTAGGTGAAGGTAATGCATTTTCCGGATCAACTTTTACAGGTGGGATGCGCACGGTGTCGCCAACCTGCAATTTGTAATCGGGTTTAATGCGTTTTTTATTAACACGAACTTCTCCCTTACGCACAATTCGATAGATCATGCTTTTAGGCACGCCCTTCAAATGTAAGCGAAGAAAGTTGTCGATTCGTTGTTGTGCATTTTCTTGAGCGATGTCAATAATGCGTACTGAGTGATTTATCTGTTCCATTCGTTAAGTTTATCATGCCTGATCGCATAATATGCAAAAACTTTGTTGCTTGTAAGTAGATATAAATGCGACAATAACAGAGTTAATGCCTCGCAATTCCTTCTCTATAAAATTGCTAGTAGGCATGGCTATTATGAAAGCAAATCAAATGATTAGAATGTAACGCTGATGTGTTGAATTATTTTTGATTTAACGCTTTTTTTGTATCCGCTTTTTAACGCACCTCTGAATACTTCCAGTCGAGAGATTGTATAACCAGACATGAGGTCAAGCATGCAAAAAAACAGTTAGTACATATAGAAAATAACGAAAAAATACTACAAGAGTTCACAAATGAAAAGAATGTTAATCAACGCAACTCAAGCAGAAGAGTTACGTGTAGCCCTAGTTGATGGGCAAAAGCTGTATGATCTTGATATTGAAAGTCCTGGTCACGAACAAAAGAAAGCAAATATTTATAAGGGTAAAATCACACGTGTAGAAGCAAGTTTAGAAGCTGCATTTGTTGACTATGGCGCAGAACGTCACGGTTTTTTACCGCTTAAAGAGATTGCTCGAAACTACTTCCCAGAAGGATACTCATTCAAAGGCCGCCCTAACATTAAGGATGTAATTAAAGAAGGCCAAGAAGTAATTATTCAAATTGAAAAAGAAGAACGTGGTAACAAAGGCGCAGCCCTAACCACATTCATTAGTTTGGCTGGTAGCTACCTAGTATTAATGCCAAACAACCCACGTGCTGGCGGCATTTCACGTCGTATCGAAGGAGATGACCGCACTGAACTAAAAGCCGCTTTATCGAACTTAACTCTGCCTAAAGGCATGGGGTTAATCGTACGTACTGCCGGTGTTGGTAAATCAGCAGAAGAATTAGAATGGGATTTAAATGTACTGGTTAATCATTGGCAAGCCATTGATCAAGCATCACAAACTAAAGCCGCTCCTTTCTTAATCCACCGTGAAAGTAATGTTATTGTACGTTCAATTCGTGACTACTTACGTCGCGATATCGGTGAAATCGTTATCGACCACGCTAAAACATTTGAATTAGCAAAAAGTCATATCGAAATGGTACGCCCAGACTATGTTAACCGTCTTAAACTGTACCAAGGTGAAATCCCACTATTTACTCACTACCAAGTTGAAAGCCAAATTGAATCTGCTTTCCAACGTGAAGTGCGCTTACCATCAGGTGGTTCAATTGTTATCGATCCAACTGAAGCATTAACGTCTATCGACATTAACTCTGCACGTGCAACGCGCGGTGGTGATATCGAAGAAACTGCCTTTAATACTAATTTAGAAGCCGCAGAAGAGATTGCACGCCAATTACGTTTACGTGATTTAGGTGGTTTAGTGGTGATCGATTTCATCGATATGACCCCTGCTCGCCATCAACGTGAAGTTGAAAACAGAATGCGTGAATCAGTACGTCAAGATAGAGCACGCATCCAACTAGGCCGCATATCTCGCTTTGGTTTAATGGAGATGTCTCGTCAGCGTATTCGCCCTTCTTTAGGTGAATCAGCTTCTCGAGTATGTCCGCGCTGTCACGGCCAAGGTACTATTCGTGATAATGATTCATTATCTTTAGCAATTCTTCGTTTAATTGAAGAAGAAGGCTTAAAAGAAAACACTGCACAAATTCAAGCACGTGTACCGGTAGCAGTTGCTGCTTACCTGCTTAATGAAAAACGTAAAGCAGTGGCTAAAATTGAAAACCGTCATGGTTGTGAAGTTTACATTGTACCTGATGCCAACCTACTAACGCCGCACTTTGAAGTGAAGCGTACACGTAAAGATGGTAAAGAAGATATCAACTATGATGCACTTGAAAAGCAACATACAGTTTATATTCCAAACAGTGCGCAAAAAGAGCATGAAGAGCTTGAAGAGCCGTTACTAAATGGCTTTAGTGCACCTAAGAAAGAGGCTGCGCCAAAAGCACAAACTCAAGAAAAAGTAGCCGCTAAACCAGTGGAGCAAAAGCCTTCTTTTGTTGCTAACTTGATCCAATCAATTGTTAAATTCTTTAGTGGTGAGCCAAAGGTTGAAGTTGAGAAAGAGCCTGAGCCACAGCCACAACCAAAGAAAGAGACAACTCGAAATACTCGTAATAACAAGAGTAATCAAAACCGTAACCGTCAACGCAATAACCGCAATGACAAATCGGGTGAGCAATCGAATGAACGTCGTAACAACCGTAAATCAGCTGATCGCAAACCAACAGCACAAGCTAAAAAATACGATAACGAAGATAAAGCATCTCAAGATAACAATCAGAAAGGCAATAACCAAGAAGTCATCGTAGCACGCCGTAAACGTCGTAATATGCGTAAGAAGGTACGTGTACAACAGCCAGAAAATGCGGCTGAAACAAACACAACACCTGAAAAACCTAACGTTAATAACGATGCGCCTGTTAAAGCAGCTGAGCCGAAAAAGCCAAAAGCTAAAAACAAGCCTAAAAAATCGCCTGAAGCAAACAAAGAAGCTAAAAAGCAACAGGCACCAGTGAGTGAGCAGAAAGCAAATGAAGTAAAAGCTGAAGAAACCACAGCAAATACTGAAGAAGCTTATACTCCTGTTGAGATCCCACAACGTCGTTCACGTTACCTGCGTAACAATGGTCAACGTAACAAACGCGATCAACAAAACGATCCAGCTAAAGAAGCAATTACTTCTCGTTACCCTGAGGCTGAAACAGAGCAAGTTGAAGCACCAAAAGTGCAATCAGCAGCGCCAGTAGCAGAAACCGTTGATAACATTGCGCCGGCTGAAGCACCGCAACAAGAAGCTGAAAAGCTACAAAAAAGTGTTGAATCTTCTCCAGTGAGCCCTGCTGAGAAAATTTTACCACTGAAAGAAAAAGCGGTAGCGGCTGCACCAGTTGCGTCTGAAATAGTTGAAGAGTCAGCTAAACCTGTTGAGACTGTGGTTGTAGAAGAAGAGCTAGAGCCTGTGATTGTGACACCAGAAGTGAAGCTTGAAGCAGCGCCTGAAGCAGTTGAAACAGCAAAAGCAGAAGTGACAGAAACGCCAGTTGAAGCATCAGTAATAAGCACAGCTAAAACAGGTACAGTGAGCATCGCTAAAGGACTATCAACGTCAGCAATGGTTAAAACGATTTCTGAGCCTTTAGATTTATCTAAAGAGATCAAGATCGTTGCTGCAACTGAACGCCAAGCGATTGTAAAAGCATCACAACAAGCGGGAAGCTCATTTGCGAGTAACCGTTCAAGCAGTGACATGGTAAAAACATCGTTATAATAAATCGTTATAATCAGTAGATAATAACTATTAGTAAAAACGGATATTCCTATGGAATATCCGTTTTTTTTACTGCAGTTTGTCCCTCAACAGTTTAGAATCAATCACAATTATCAACAGTCACACTCAACAGCTTTATTAGCTTAATAGCTCCAGTGAGTCGTATTATTCAAGGTAACAATATGAGCGAAGTAAGACATAACAAATTGTTAATTTTAGGTTCAGGCCCTGCAGGTTACACAGCAGCAGTATATGCAGCTCGTGCCAACCTTAAACCAGTATTAATTACAGGTATGCAACAAGGTGGACAATTAACAACAACTACCGAAGTTGAAAACTGGCCAGGCGGCGCAGCTGACATGACAGGCCCAGGTCTAATGGAAAGCATGAAAGAGCACGCTTTACGTTTTGATACAGAGATTATTTTTGATCACATCAATGAAGTTGAGTTAACTAAACCACCTTTCACTTTAAAAGGTGATACCGGTACTTATACTTGTGATGCATTAATTATTGCAACAGGTGCATCGGCACGTTACTTAGGATTAGATTCTGAAGAAGCGTTTAAAGGACGTGGTGTTTCTGCTTGTGCCACCTGTGATGGTTTCTTCTACCGTAACCAAAAAGTAGCGGTTGTTGGTGGTGGTAATACTGCTGTTGAAGAAGCGCTATATCTATCAAACATTGCCTCTGAGGTACACCTTGTACACCGTCGTACTGAATTCCGTTCAGAAAAGATTCTATTAGATCGCCTGAACGAAAAAGTAAAAAATGGCAATATCGTTTTACATACTGACCGTACATTAGACGAAGTATTAGGCGATGATATGGGCGTAACGGGCTTACGTATTAAAGATACCTTATCAGACAAGACTGAAGAGCTAGATGTAATGGGTGTATTCATTGCAATCGGTCATAAACCAAATACCGATATGTTCGAAGGTCAGTTAGAGATGAACCACGGCTACCTAAAAGTACAAACAGGTAGCGAAGGTAATGCAACTCAAACCACTATTCCTGGGGTATTCGCTGCGGGTGATGTATCTGATCACATCTACCGTCAAGCAATTACTTCTGCAGGAACAGGTTGTATGGCCGCACTTGATGCAGAAAGATACCTCGATAACTTAAAATAGTAATCTACTATTGTAGTGTTGATACAAAAAAGACTGCCTAGGCAGTCTTTTTTATTGGCAAATCAAAATTTAATTAAACCATTAAATCTTAAGAATGAAATTCATTACAGGCAAACAGTGTATTTTCAATCAAGGTTGCTACTGTCATTGGGCCAACACCACCTGGAACAGGTGAAATATACGCAGCTCTCTCTTTAGCTGTTTCAAAATCAACATCACCAGTAATTTTACCATTGTCTAAACGGTTAATACCCACATCAAGTACGATTGCGCCTTCTTTTACCCACTCGCCAGGAATAAAGTTAGCTTTACCACGCGCCACCACTAAAATGTCAGCTTGACGAACATGATCTTCTAAATCAGTTGTAAAACGATGACACGTTGTGGTTGTACAGCCCGCGAGCAATAATTCTAACGTCATTGGACGACCAACAATATTGGATGCACCTACCACCACTGCATGTTTACCATGAAGGTCAACATCAATAGATTCCAACATAGTGATCATGCCACGAGGTGTACAAGAGCGTAACTTAGGAATACGCTGAGCTAAACGCCCTACATTATAAGGATGGAAACCATCCACATCTTTACTTGGTTGAATCTGCTCGATAACCAGCGTTTCATCCAATGACTTAGGCAATGGAAATTGCACTAAAATACCGTCAATGCTGTCATCTGCATTAAGTTGGTCAATCAAAGCCAGTAATTCATCTTGTGTAGTGGTATCTGCTAGGTCAAACGCTTTAGAGGTGAAGCCTACTTTTTCACAAGTACGACGTTTACTTTGAACATATATTTGCGAAGCAGGATCGCCTCCCACTAAGACAACAGCTAAACCTGGAGCGCGAAGGCCCTTTGCTATACGTGCTTTCACACCCTCAGTCACTTTATCAGTAACCTTAGCCGCAATCGCTTTACCATCAATGATTTGTGCAGACATCAAGCAATACTCTTTGTAGTTGAGAAATTGTCGCTATTGTCGCAAAACTCAATTAAGAAGTCACATCAAAGATGTAAAATTTAACAACTTAAAACGTGCTCTTTTAGCCTAAATTAGGTTTATGATTGATTGTGCTTTTAGTATTCCATTCACAATCAGTTAATGTCTATAATACGCCGCCTGAAATGGCGGTGATAAGCAGTGATATATCCCCCTTAAACGGTTAAATTTAACTCTGTTAATTTTTCTGATTAGTATAAACTAACTATGTCATTATTTTCTTTACTACTCCCATGAGAAGTCTCGCATGCAACACTCTTTTACATTAATGCTCAGGCGCCTAATTACCGATTCCAATACACATTCTGGCTTTAGAATTGTAATAGCAATGGCTTGCGTATTTGTACCTGCTATTTTCGACCTACAATTTGGTTTTTTTAAACAATCAAGCTTAGCGATATCACTGTCTTTATGTTTAGGCGTGCTCGCATCCGCTATTGTAGAAGTCGATGAAAACACTAAAGACAGACAAAAATTTATCGCAACCGTGATAGCTTGCTTCTTTATTGCTTCCTCTAGTGTTGAATTACTCTTACCTTACCCTCTATTATTTGCCGTGGGTTTAGGGACATCGACCTTTGCTTTTATGATGTTAGCCAGTTTAGGCATGCACTATAGCCGTATTGGATTCGGTGCAATTTTGATTGCCATCTATACCTTGATTGGCCATCAACCAGAAGCTGCTTGGTTTGAGTCTCCCCTTTTATTAGCGCTGGGTGCATTGTGGTATGGTTTATTCGCTATCGCTTGGTCACATTTAAGCCCTAACCGAACACTACGTGAACAATTGGCTCAGTTATTTTATGCACTAAGTCGCTACCAACTACAAAAGTCTGAGTTGTTTGATACACAAAAAGGGAATTCACGACAAGCTATTACTGATACAAGACAAAAACTTGCCGTGTTAAATATTAGTATTGTAGCCCGCTTGGCTGCTTCTAAAGACATGGTTAAAGGCCAATATCAAGCAAATAGACGCCAACAAGAGTTAGCACGACTCAATCAATATTATCTTGTTGCAGAACAAATACATGAACGGATTAGTGCTAGTCAATACCTATATAGTCAACTAGAACATACCTTCGGTCGTAGTCAGATTTTAGAAGGGTTTCATCAGTTGTTATTGCAACTAAGCAGCGATTGCCACCAAGTCGGCAGCTGCATCAAAGATAAGAAACCTTATCTGCATAGCAAGCGTTTGAAATGGACAGTACAAGCCTTGTCAGATCAGCTTTTATTATTAAAGCAAAAATTGCAATTATTTGATAATAACCAAGAAGCGATGCAAGCATTGCAAGCTATCTATGACAATTTAAACGGAATTGATGCACTATTAGTCTCGTTAACCAAGATTAAATCGCAACAAAACCCGATTATTGTAGACACTGAACAACCAATACCCCATTCATTTTGGCACGTGTTATACAAAGCATACCAACAAAAAACACCGGTTTATAAACATGCGGTGCGAATTAGTGTGTCCTTAGTGATCGCCTTTGCGATTCAAGCAAAATTTAATCTTAATAACGGATATTGGATCCTACCAACGGTATTATTTGTTTGCCAGCCCAGTTTTAGTGAAACCCGAAAACGACTGATGTTAAGAAGTTTTGGTACTTTATTAGGCATATTGCTCAGCTTCCCTATCTTTTATTTTTTACAAGGCATCGTTTCACAAAGTGTATTAATGGTCTTAGCTGCTTTTTTATTTATTACCTATGTAAAAACCAACTATGGGCTAGCGGTTATCTTTATCACTATCATGGTGATGATTTTAACTAATCTATTAGCCCCTTCTGGCGTGGCTTTCTTATATGCTCGAATTTATGAAACCTTAATTGGTTGTGCCCTAAGTTTTGCGGCTGTCAGTGTGATCTATCCCGATTGGCAATTTAAACGTTTCCCAGGCTTAGTTAATAATCACCTGTTAAAAACTAGCCGCTACTTTAAACAAGTGGCGCAGCAATATCAGTTTGGGCGAAGTGAAAGTATCATTTTCCGACAAACACGTTTTGCGGCTTTTCAATCTGACTCTGCCTTAACAAATGCTTGGCAAAGTATGTTGTTTGAACCTAATTCAAAGCAACACTTAAAAAAAGAGGTTTATGGACTAGTTAACCGATGTGATGCGTTGTGTTGCTATATCGCGGCTTTATCATCGCACCGTCATAAAATTGAATCAGAAACAGAGCTAGCCGTATTATCAGCTTTGTTTGAAGCGACCTCTCAACAAATTTTGTATACCTACCGCCCGGAATTAAGAGCGCAAACGGAACATGCGATTGAAATTGATACCTTCGAACAGCATAAAGAAAATATGTCCGATGAAGCAAAATTGATCGTTGAGCAACTTAAACTGATCGCCTTTTCCGCCATGGATATACAGTTATTATTAAAGAAGATTGAAGATACTAGTGAGAAAAAGCGACTCATTGCACAGTAGACAGGCTTAACTGTGCTTTTAGGATAGGCAACTTACAACTTTTATTATAGAATTTTGCAGCAATCAAGCGCCCACCGACAAGAGGAAGACAACTTGCTTTTTAATGGTCAAGACATTGCAACTGATGCGCAAGGCTACTTACTAGATTCCACACAATGGGATCTTGCTTTAGCGGAATCAATTGCAACGATAGAAACAATTACAATGACAGATGAACACTGGCAAGTGGTTCACTTTGTTCGCGAGTTTTATGAGGAGTTTAACACCTCTCCGGCGATTAGAGCCTTAGTCAAAGCGATGCAAAATAAATACGGTAAAGATAAGATAAGCAGTCGTTATCTCTATAAATTATTCCCCGATGGCCCTGCAAAGCAAGCCACCAAAATAGCCGGTTTACCAAAACCAGCTAGATGTATATAAGTACTTAATAAAGGAAAGATAAGATGCCTAAGGCAAGTGATATCAAGAAAAATACAGCGATTGAATTTAACAACAGCGTTTACATCATTAAAGATATCGAACGCTCTGTTCCACAAGGCCGTGCTGGAGGTAGTTTATACCGCATGCGTATGTACGATGTGGTAACAGGTGCAAAAACTGATGAAACATTCAAAGACAGCGACATGCTTTCTTTAGCTGACTTAATCCGTCGTAATGTGATGTTTTCTTACATCGACGGTGAAGAGTATGTATTCATGGATAATGAAGACTACACGCCATACAACTTAAACAAAGAAAGCATCGCTGATGAAGTGTTATTCATTGATGAAAACACACAAGGTTTACAAGTTGTTATCGTTGATGGCGCACCAGTGGGTGTTGAATTACCAACAAGTGTTGATTTAGTCATCACTGAAACTGACCCATCAATCAAAGGTGGTTCTGCAACGGCGCGTACTAAACCTGCAATTTTAACAACAGGTTTAACAGTACAAGTTCCTGAGCACATTTCAACGGGTGATAAAATCCGAGTGAACACCACTGAAAAGAAATTCATGGGTCGAGCTTAATCTATACCCGTAACAGCTAAAAACAATAAAGCCGATATAAATTATCGGCTTTATTTTTGGCTAAATGGCTGCGCATCACTTTATTGTTAACTATAAATTATACCAATTGTATTAAATAACTGATCTAAATTTTGCGCCGGAAAAATGGCTTAGTTTGAGGCGTAAGTTGATGTAAATGGTTGTTCCCTATACGAAACTTACAACGAAAAAATAAGTTGTTTTAACAAGTAAAATAGATCAGTTACTTACTATGATTGGTATAAGT
>NZ_QOCB01000093.1 GCF_003318165.1 Psychromonas sp. B3M02 | reverse complement strand
CAAAGACACTGCAGGCTAAAGCCAGCGCCCCAAGGTCAAAGGATGTGTCGTAAACAGAATAGGTCAGTACGGTAATACCAATTGTATTAAATAACTGATCTAAATTTTGCGCCGGAAAAATGGCTTAGTTTGAGGCGTAAGTTGATGTAAATGGTTGTTCCCTATACGAAACTTACAACGAAAAAATAAGTTGTTTTAACAAGTAAAATAGATCAGTTACTTACTATGATTGGTATAATACTCAGAAGAAAATAAAGTGAGGTGATTAGCGATAATCTAAACTTAGAAGCAAACCATGAAGCATTATTCAACCACCGCTTAGCCACAAGCACAATCTTGTTCAGCCTTTCAGTATACGAGTGATCACATGAGAAAATGAGCTGAGTAAGCTCATAGGGTGTGAACTATCACTACCGACAACTACTAGGATATACAAGCTCAGACCCTCCATAACGCGAGACTGCCTTCATCCCTCATTTCTACCACATAACCAGTTGATCACTTCCTTATCTCATACTCACGCTTAAAATAACTAACCTACAAACTCATGATGCCACCTAAATTTTACGCAAAAAAAAGCGGTTAGATAATCTAACCGCTTTTGCTATTTGAATTTAATGGATGCTAACCTGATTAGTCCATTTCTGGTAATCGGTCTTTATCTCCATCGTCATCATCTTCGTTGACTTGGCTAACTGCTTTAACAAGTAGTAGACCAACAGCGAACACGATACCGCCACACAATACGAAGATTAAACTCTCCATGAATGGGTTTGGTAAGAAGAACATTGCCATGATACCAACACCAGCAGTACCAATTAACATACCTAACATACGACGTTGCTTGTTATCTAAGTGTGCTTGAGCAGCAGACGTATTATGAAGCGGCGTTGCTAGATTCGTAAAGAAAGTATCAACGTCTTTCTCACGCTCAGCAGATAATGGTTTGTAGAAGAACATAGTCGCACAGAAGAAACCACCTGTGATAACAATGTGACCTAACAGACCCAGACCTACTTTAAGATCTTTCCATTCACGGCCCGTTAACGCTGTATCTAAGTTAAACCAATTTTGGATATCCGTTGCTGAGATAACAAGACCTACGTAGTAAGATACACATGCACCTACAATTAACGTTGCCCATGCTGCCCAGTCAGGTGTTCTACGGATAAAGAAGCCACAGAATGCTGGTACTGTCATAGGGAAGCTGATTAATGCACCTACATACATCATAGTATCGAATAAGCTCAATCCTTTAAGCGAGTTAATAAATAACGCCACTAGGATAATGATTAAACCAAATACCGTTGATGTAATTTTAGAACACGTTACCAACTCTTTCTCTGTCGCTTTCGGACGTAAAACAACTTGATAGAAGTTTTTCACGAATATACCAGAGTTACGGTTTAGACCCGAGTCCATTGAAGACATGGTCGCCGCAAACATTGCAGAGATAAGTAAACCTACCATACCTACTGGCATGTATTCATCTACAAAGTACAGGTAAGCGTAATCGGCTGCTTTTTTACCTGCATCTGGGTACATCGATGTTAAATCAACACCTGTAGATGCTAGGAACCAACTTGGTAGAAACCAAATTAATGGGCCCATCGTCATAAGTACACAAGCTAAAAGCGCTGCTTTACGTGCATTTTTTGAATCTTTTGCCGCAAGGTAACGGTAAGAGTTAAGCATATTATTAGTAATACTGAATTGCTTAACAAAGATAAAGAATGACCATAATGCAAAAATACTAAAGTAGTTAATTTCTGTACCAATTAGGAAAGTCACTTCACGCGTTTGCTCAAAACCTTCGATGATGTTTGAGATACCACCACCTTGATTAAGCGCTACAATCGCACAAGTAATAGTTACCGCCATGATGATAACCATCTGCATAAAATCAGATGCGATTACTGCCCATGAACCGCCCGTTACAGACATAACTAATACTACAATACCGGTTGCCCAAATGGTCGTTTCAATGTCTACACCGAAAATACCAGAAGCAATAATAGCCAGACCATTCAGCCAAATACCTGCGTTAATAACGCTGTTTGGCATACCAGTCCAGGTAAATACTTGCTCATTTTTGCTACCAAAACGCTGGCGTACTGCTTGAATAACCGTTACTACACGTAATTGGCGGAACTTAGGAGCGAAGTAAGCGAAGTTCATGAAGTAACCAAATGCATTGGCCATGAAGATAATCGCAACAGTAAAACCATCGTTGTATGCTTTACCTGCAGCACCTGTAAATGTCCAAGCACTGAATTGGGTCATGAAGGCAGTTGAACCTACCATCCACCAGAGCATGTTACCGCCCCCTCGAAAGTAATCGCTTGTATTAGTGGTGAACGTTCTAAACATCCATCCAATTGCAATAAGGAATAAGAAATAAACCCCTACTACTAATATATTAAAATCCATATCGAGACCCTTTAGTTATTTATAATTAGCAAAACCATATCTCAGAGAGAAGATTAATTGTATTACAATAATAAAAGTATGTGATTGAAATCATATTAAATAGGCAGGTATAGCAAAGAATATAATCTAGATCAGGTTTCAGTTAAGAAGATGCCACTATATAGTGGCTGAATGAATTTACTCACCAACCTGAATATTTAGTCATTCCAATAACCCTTATATTAAGTTAACGGCTCAAAACTAATATCAATAGGGCCAATCAAGACCTTACTATTACTAGCCTTATTCAATAACCTAAAAATAACAGAGCCAAAATGGCTTAACGTTAAAAAATCAAAAATAATTTCAATTATTGCTGTGATCCAGCGCAACAAAAAAACAAAACTAAGCTTAATTCATCACATTAATTGGTCACAAAAGTGTTACACAGCTCTCTATCCTAGCGAAAAGCCATGATTGAAAAAAATCAAAAATAAACTGTAAGATATTGATAAAAAAACAATTTATCTTAAATCACTAAAAAGGGTAATTTTAGTACAAAAAAAGTTAGAGCGAACTCACAGAACAATTAGTCAAAAATTATGTATTCTATTTGTATTATGAAATGCCAATTAAAACGGTGTTTAATAAATATTTTAAGTTTTAATATTTACGGAATTACAAGTTTGTTGTTGTTCTTAAAAATAAGTTTTGCACTGTTCATACCTGCAACAATAAAACTCAAAATATAAATAACTTTATATTACATCAAACTGGAAGATAATCATGAAACTACAAAATAAGTTAATTTTTGCTGTTGCAACTACAATGCTCTCTGGTGCAGCATCTGCTGCTACTATCGATTTCCGTACAGAATACAAAGCAGATAACGAACAACAAGCGAGCCGAGTTAAACTAGGTAACAACTTCAGACCTGTAGAGGATATGAAAGACCTAAAAATGAACCTCAGTATAGAAATGAAGTTTGCTAGTTATGATAAAACAGACACATTTGATGATACTTACCTAACTGAAACAGAGTTAGATATGGGCTTAACTTACCGTATGGGTAAATGGCAAATCAAACCTGGTATGCCAATATCACTAACGGATCGTAAAAGAACCTTCAAACCACAAATTCGAGTTGTATATAAATCAGATTTTGGTCTGCAAACTGCACTACGTTACCGTCATGAATTCGCTAACTACTCAGATCCAGCTGATGGCGATACAAACGTAGAAACGGGCCAGAAGGTTAACCGCCCTACTAAATCTAAAGTGACATTAACTGGTTCATATAAAGTTAAGTCGCTACCGAACCTTAAACTAAGCTATGAAGCAAACTACGTGAAATCGTGGGATAAAGTAAAACAATTTGATAATAAAGATTGGGAATATGATGCAGGTATCATTGTAGGTTACCAATTTGGTGATTGGCGTCCATTTGCTGAAGTATGGACTGTTGATGAAAGCTCTAGCTCTAGCAAACGTCAAGCTCGTTACCGTGCCGGCATTAAATACAGCTTCTAATATAAGAGGCAAACAAGTTTAAAATGATTAATTGAGTCTGATCATTTCTAGCCACTTACTGAGTAAGTGGCTTTTTCATTTTAAAATAAGTGGTTAACTTACAATCGCTAAAGTACTAGATAGCTAATTGCTATCCAATACAATCTATAAAGCGATTTCTATCAACGATATAAACAACCATTACTGCTACTCACGGTAAATATTTTGCTGACCATCGACAATTATAACGCACGTGTACAATCAAATTTCATGTGACGCACAGAGGAATCTGCCCCTTCAAAATGTTGCTTAAGTAACGCTAAATACAATTCTCCAGTGGCCAATGAATCAACTAATGCACCATGTGCAGAGTATTCAGGTAAATTGTGTCGCTCTCGCACACTACCAAGGCGAAAATCATCAGTCCCATTATTATCTTTATAAATATGCAAAGACTTTTCCATCTGTAAGGTATCGACCCACAATAACGGCAAAGGGGGTAACTGGTAGCGCTTCGCCATATAATGATTTAAAAAACGCTTTTCTACTATGCTCCCATGAACAATAAGTACCTTGCCCACCGCTTCAGCTAACATTGCATCTAATACCACATGCCACGCTTCGCCTTTTTCTAGCATTTCTGGAACGATATGATTAATCACAGCCGTTTCAGCTTTGACATTTTTAGCCGTATGGATCAGGGTTTCTACTGCTTCAGATAACAACAATTGTTGATTGATTAAAGGTAAATAGCCCACACTCAGTAATGAATCCGTTTTAGGGTTAAAACCTGATGTTTCAAAATCCAGTGACAAGTAATCCAATGAATAAATATCATCATCCAAGTCTGGTAATGGTGCTTCTAATAATAGGCGTATATTATCGGGCACTTGATGAGTTGCTAAATATCGCTCACGTTCCCGCTGTAACTTAGTAAGTGGATGAAAATAATTAAAAATACGACGCATAACTTTTGCCTCTCACCCAGTTTACTGACGACTGAATTTCAGTTTTGTATATTCCTGTAAGTCAGCAATAATCCTGAATGCATCTTTCAAATGCTTTCTTTCAAAACTACCAAAGGCATTCGGGTCAATGTGATTATCTGCCACTCGCCCTTCTTTTAACGCTGTAAATTGATGTGATAAACGTACTTGAGTAATAAACTGAAATGCTCCCTGTACATTCTTTAGCATATCTTCACTTAATAAATCATTATCATAGGCATGCTGAAAACGCGCCATGGTTTCGGCTTTTTCTGAGCCTGAGGACAAGCCATAAATACGCGCTAAATCGACCAATAAACTTAACGCAAACTTTTTAATATTTAAGGTTTTAGAGTTTTCACCGCTTTTTTCTAATACTAAGGAATTGAAAATTCCTAAAGGCGGGTTCACTGAAACAGAATCTTGCACCATAGAAGATAAAAATACGTGTGAAGATTGAATACTGCTGAATAGATGTGCTTGTAACTCTTTATTGAAGCTTTCATTGCCGTATAGCCAACGCGTCTCTAAAAACACTGTCGCATTCAACAAACTATCGTATTCTGGATTAGCAACCCATTTACTGTAGGAGGCTTTCCATACTTTAAGAGGCATACACCATTTAGGGTTCACCGCCATAAATTTACCGCTACATAAAGGGTATGCACAAGCATCAAGGGCATTACATACCCACATGGCTAAGCCTTGGAAATAAATGCGATCTGCTGCCGTAGCATCATCAGCTAAGATAATTGCATTATCTTGATCCGATAACATATGCACCTCATTACGCGCATGTGATCCAGCAACAATCCAAGCAAATTCACAAGGAGGTTTACCAAAATGCTCCTCAGCAATCTGTAATAAACGACGATTATAAGCATCCATAATCAAGGTCATTACATGGCCAATAATGTCACCACTTACCTTGCCTTCTACTAAAGCTTCAAAGATAGCTTGGCGCTCTGGCGTTAATTTTGTTAGGTCACCCACTGTCTTGGCATATTTTATTTTTTCAATCAAAAAGACAGCTTGGATCCTATTGTTTCTAACCAGGTGCGTTGTCGTTAATACCCCTAATACATTGTTACCTTCGACAACAGGTAAGCTTCGTACATTATTCTGCATCATTATTGATGAGGCTTTCAATACCAGATCATTTGGCGCAACGGTTAATGGGTTGGGTGTCATTATCTCTTTAACAGGACGAGTGTAATCTAACCCTGCCACAATCACCCTTTTTGTCATATCTCGGTCCGTTACCAAACCTACTATTTGACCATTTTCAGTGATCACTGCCGTTGGTGAGCACACCGCCATGATCTGTTCTGCCACCTGTCTAATGGGTGTACTTGAATCAGCAACCACAATTTTATCACTGGCAACTTCAGAGACTTTTTTAACAAAGATACCTTTTTCACTATCCGACCACACTACGTCCAAGGCAGAGTGCAAACGTACTTGTACGTTACTGGCAAAATGCTCGGCAAAGTCTGGGTATTCTTCTAACAGGTTTAATAAATCGGAATGCGGTACTAGGTATAACAGGGTATTTTCTAATGCGACAGCCGTGTAATCTTCTTGCGACTCTTTTTGCTCGGAAAGAAAAGTAAAGCCAAATAGATCCTCTGATCCTAATTTTGCTCTGAGCATACCATTGTGTTTGCGTTGCTCCATGGAGCCTGTTCGCACGACATACAAATAGCGTAACTCATGCTCGCCACCAAACTGAATCTGCTCACCCTTAGCGAGATAAGTAATTTTAATACAACAGGCAATTTTGCGTTGCAGTTCTTTTGGCAATTTGTCGAAGGGATCAATGGTTGCAAGAAAGTCATGGATATTAGGTATTAGTGTTTGAGGCATAACTCGTCCTTTAAAAATACTGTCATTTTAAGGCGAAAAGCCATGCTTCTTAATGAAGAATGGCTTGTAAAAAATCTATATGGAATCTTAATCTGTACTGGGTAAACGACGCTTACTTTTATTTAACAGCTCAATATTTGCTTGCCTCGCTTTATCAGCATCACCGGCCATGATTGCCGAGTAGATTGCACGATGTTCATTGATACAAGTGCTTCCTCGTATTGAGGAGTGAGTAATGAAACTTTTAAACATGGTGCACAGTACATTCGCAAATGGCAGATAAAAACTATTACCCGTTGAGAGAAAAATCAGACGATGAAACTCCATATCGGCGTCAGTCCAAGCCTCTAAATCAAAATCTTTAGAGATATCGTCCATCTGCTGAAAAGTCGCTGATAACAAAATACGTTGTTGTGCCGTTGCATTTTCAGCAGCTAACGCTGCAGCTTCTGGCTCTAACGCATTTCGCAGGGATAAAAAATCTCGATAAACGGCATCATTGTCGCCCAAGCCTGTTAACCAATCTAATAATTGCGAATCAAGAAAATTCCAATTTTCACGGCTAGTTACTCGTGTCCCGACTTTTGGCTTGGATTCTAATAACCCTTTTGACGTTAACAATTTAATCGCTTCCCTTAAGGACGTCCTGCTTACCTTAAATTGCTCACATAAAGCCATTTCACCGGGAATAATCTCATTTTGAGCAACCTCTCCAGATAATATTTTACGAGCAATTTCGCGCGCTACTTGCACATGTAAGCTGCGTTTTACTCCTGCTATTTCTACAAATGCATTCTGCATAAGATTCCTTCCTATAGTAAAGTCACTTAATAGTAATACAAATAAACACTGTTTGGTATCAGTGTCACCCAACCTATTTGTCTTCTGTGATTTATATAGGGTAAAAAAAGCCTTATTTTGTATTATATGTGAACTAATACTTTCCCCCTTTTAATCAAGTAACTTAGTGATAATGAGTGCCTTAACCAACAATTTAGAGGTGTTTTTTGTTCACAAAAGACACAAAAATGGTATAACCTATTAGGATTAGTTTATTATCATGAAGATAATGTAAAGTTAAGGATGACTATGAAAACAATGACCTGTAGACAACTTGGAGGTGCCTGTGAGCAATCTTTTCAAGGCGAAACATTAGAAGAAATAATAGAGCAAAATAAGCTCCACATTGTAGAAATGATGATGCAGCAGGACGAACAGCATATTGAAGCAGCGCGTAAAGTAAAAGTATTAATGGAAGATAGTGAGGCGAAAAGAGCATGGTTTGCTAATAAACAGCAACTCTTTGATGAATTACCAGAAGATTAACTTTTAAGTTAAATATAAAAACTAAAAAGCCTAATAAATAACACTATTTATTAGGCTTTTTATTATGTATTCACAAATCAATTAAACAGAGAAGGGATACTTAATCGCTTCGTGACACTGATAGCCAACCACTTCAAAATCGTCCATCGTTACCCAAGTCTCTAGATCTTCCAATGAGGTAATTTTAGGATTAATTTTCAGCTGTGGTGACGGGAAAGGGTCACGCTTTAATTGTACATCTTGCATCAAGGTTAACTGATCTTCATAGATGTGTGCATTAACGATTTTATGATACGCCTTACCCGCTTTTTTACCGGTGATTTGTGCCATTAACGCTAGAAAAGCAAACACTTGAACTTGATTGAAATTTAGGCCAAGCGGTACATCACAAGAGCGCTGATAACTGGTTAAATGTAGTGTGTCACCCAACAATGAAAAAGTATGCGTGTGCATACATGGACGTAAACAACCCATATCAAATTCACCTGGGTTATAAAACGTCAGAATCTCAGCGCGGTCATCAATACCGTTTTTTAGATTATCGACAATCTTTTTCAGCTGATCTAATGTAGTACCATCAGGTTTTGCCCAAGCGCGGCCTTGTACACCGTATACTCGCCCCATATCATCTTCACCTTTACGGTGTTGATTGTTCAACCAAGCATCATTTAAATTAGCATTAGCATCCCAAGTTTTCGTGCCTAAAGCACGAAAGTCTGCGGCATTATCGTAACCACGAATATAACCAAGAAATTCAGCAATCGCAGACTTATAAAAGCTCTTACGTGTAGTGATCATTGGGAATTGATTATTACCAACATCATATTCTAAATCAGCGTTAATCACGGTTAAACAACGTTTACCAGTGCGCTCATTTTCAATCCAAGTGCCTTGATCAATAATACGCTGACATAATGCTAAATACTGCTTCATGATTGTTTACCCTTTGCTTTTTTACTCGTTTCATTTACCTCAGAAATAGGATTATTTTTATATGCATATACCATCAAAATGGCACCGATAATGATCATTGGCAATGATAAAATTTGTCCCATACTCATATTGAATGTTAACAAACCTAATTGTGCATCCGGTTCACGGGCAAACTCAATAATAAAGCGAAATGTACCGTAACCTAATAGGAATAATCCTGCTACTGAACCCGCTGGTTTTGGTTTACGAATAAACAGGAATAAGATGATAAACAGTGCAACGCCTTCTAAAGCAAATTCATATAGCTGAGAAGGATGGCGCGGTAATGGTCCTGCATTATAAAATACAACGCCAAATGGCGAATCGGTTACACGCCCCCATAACTCTGAGTTAATGAAGTTACCGATACGACCAGCTCCCAAACCGACTGGCAATAATGGCACAATAAAATCACCTACCGATAAAATAGAACGTTGATGACGTTTTGCATAAATGATGATCGCAGTGAGTACCCCTAATACACCGCCATGGAACGACATCCCGCCTTCCCAAATTCTAAAGAGGTACATCGGGTTATCAATGAAGGTTGGGAATTGATAAAACAGCACATAGCCAATACGACCACCTAAAATAACGCCCATAAAACCTGCGAATAACAGGTCACTGGCTTGTTCGCGTGTCCATACGCCATTGGATTTATCACAAACACGGTTTGCCATCCAAAACGCAAAGGCAAAGCCAACAAGATACATTAATCCATACCAACGAATATCAAGTGGTCCAAGACTAATGGCGATCGGATCGATCTGGGGTAATACATAATGAGATGAGGACATAATTTACTCTAATTGGGGAATTTAGTGCGCGTATCATATCGTAATTTCACTGGAAAATAATCAGAGATTTCTTTATCAAAGAAAAAACTAACTCACTTCGATAAATAGTTATCTTATCTATTATTTTTTATTAAATGGCAAAAAATAGTAATTACCGCATTAATTTCACGCTATTTATGCTATTTTCTGCGCCAAATTATGATCTGTATTAATTTTGATAACAGATTACTCACTACAATCACTCAGTCATTTGTAGTCACAGCGTTTTCCGAAATAAAGCGTTAACTAATTAATCACGGCATCGATAAACCACCTTTATTAATGCACTAAAAATAACAAAGTAGGAATATTCAATGAGTTCAAACCCCACTCTTATTCAACGTATGATGAGCGGTAGCTTAGTATTACAAATTGTTGTCGGTATTATTGCAGGTGTTTGCCTTGCAAGCTTTTCCCCAAGCACTGCCACTTCCGTCTCTTTTCTTGGTAGTTTCTTCGTTAGCGCATTAAAAGCGGTTGCACCAATTCTTGTTTTTATCTTAGTGATGTCCTCTATTGCTAACCAAGCAAAAGGCAGCCACACGAACCTTAAACCTGTTATTCATCTGTACTTAATTGGTACTCTATTAGCTTCAATTACTGCTGTGTTATTTAGCTATGTATTCCCTACTGAACTGGTATTAATTACCAGCAATGTCACCACAACGCCACCTGAAGGCATTTTAGAAGTATTAAATACGTTGTTATTTAAAATTGTTGATAATCCAGTTAATGCGCTATTAACAGGTAACTTCATTGGTATTTTAGCTTGGGCTGTAGGTTTAGGCTTAGCGCTGCAACACGGTAATGAATCGACCAAAAAACTACTACAAGACCTATCAAATGGTGTTTCAAAGATTGTACAACTAGTAATTCGTTTAGCGCCTATCGGTATTTTTGGTCTAGTAGCAACAACCTTTGCGGAGACAGGTTTTGATTCACTGATTGGCTATTCACACTTATTGGCTGTATTAGTGGGTTCAATGTTATTCATTGCGCTAGTTGTTAACCCAATTATTGTTTACATCAAACTAGGTTCAAACCCATACCCGCTGATTCTACAATGTTTACGTGAATCAGGTGTAACAGCCTTCTTTACTCGTAGTTCTGCAGCTAATATTCCAGTAAACATGGCGTTATGTGAAAAATTAAATCTACATAAAGATACTTACTCAGTGTCTATCCCATTAGGTGCAACCATTAACATGGCGGGTGCAGCGATTACTATTACTGTACTTACACTAGCAGCGGTTCATACCTTAGGCATTGAATTTGATATCTTTACTGCTATTTTATTAAGTGTGGTTGCAGCAGTTTCTGCATGTGGAGCTTCAGGTGTTGCAGGTGGTTCATTACTACTTATTCCACTAGCTTGTAGCTTGTTTGGTGTTCCGAATGAAGTAGCGATGCAAGTTGTTGCTATCGGCTTTATCATTGGTGTTGTCCAAGATTCTGCAGAAACAGCATTAAACAGCTCTACGGACGTTATCTTCACGACAGCCGCATGTCGAGCTGAAGAAGCAAAAGAGTTAGCGGCTAACAGCTAATTCTGAAATGTAGCAATAAAAAACCGATCAAATGATCGGTTTTTTGTTTTTGAAAAAGTGTCAGGCATTATTCGCTATTTTTTACCTGCTCGAACAAATCCGCCTAAGCCTTTTTCATCGAGATAATCAATAAACGTCTGTTTAATAAACGCACCATCATGCCCTTTTAAAGCGACTTCCGTACAAGCTTGTAGTTCTGAAACGGTAATTTTATTAAGTAAGTACTTCACCTTATTAATATTAAAGGCATTCATACTTAATTTACGATATCCCAGGCCTAACAACATTAGTAAACCGATTGGATCACCCGCTAATTCACCACAAATACTTACTTCTATATTGTTCTTTTCGCTTTGCTCTAAAATCATACGCATCGCTTGTAATACCGCAGGGTGATAACTATCAAACAGGTCAGCTACACGACTGTTATTACGATCCACAGCCAATAAGTACTGCGTTAAATCATTAGTACCAATGGATAAAAAATCCACCAGCGGTGCTAATTGGTCAATGATAAAAATCGCCGATGGTACTTCAATCATCACACCAATATCTGGCAGTGGAAATTGCTCATGTGATAATGCTTGTTCCCAACAAACCTCTTGCCATGCTTGCTCGATTAAGCGTTTAGACTCTTCAACTTCCCCCACTGACCCAACCATGGGTAACATGATGCGTAAGTTTTGCGTTTCGATACTCGCACGTAACATGGCTCGTATTTGAATCAAGAATATTTCAGGGTGATCTAACGTTAAACGAATACCACGCCAGCCCAAGAAAGGGTTTTCTTCATTAATAGGGAAGTAACTTAATTGTTTATCACCACCAATATCCAAAGTACGCATAGTGACAGGCAAGTTTTGGTACTGATCAAACAATGATTTATAGGTGCTGACTTGCTCCTGCTCTGTTGGGAAAGCATTACTGAGCATAAAAGGTAATTCACTACGGTATAAACCAATCCCTGAGAAGTTATGTTCAGAAAACACATCAGGTGTTGAATTCAAACCAGTATTTAATAACAGCTCAACCTCACAACCGTCTTTAGTTACTGCCGCTTGGTTTGCTTCCAACTCCACCAGCGCCTTCATTTCGTTCTCTTCATCTAAGAGAATTTGATACTCAGCAACTAATGAGTCTTCTGGCTCGATAATAATGGTGCCGGCGTAACCGTTAATAATGATGTTTTTTTGCGCAATGCTCTTTAATCTCAGTGGCACACCTAATACCGCAGGAATACCTAAAGTGCGCGATAAAATAGCGATATGTGAGCTCAATCCTCCACGCACAGAGACAATGCCTTTCAGCTTATCTGGCGGCACCATAGCTAACATCGAAATTGTCACCTCTTCGGCGACTAAAATAATCTCATCAGGGAAATCTTGCTGTTCATCATCACGATTAGAAAGGTGATATAACAAACGCTGACCCACATCTCTAATTTCAACCGCCCTTTCTCTTAAGTAAGGGTCGCTCATACTTTCAAACTGTTCTATATACGTCTCAGAAACACGTTTAACCGCGCTCTTAGCCGTTAACTTCTCTTGCCTAATCTGAACTTCTATCGCACTTAATAAGGCTTTATCTTGTAATAGATGCCCATATACATCAAACAACATAAATGCATCTTTAGAAACCTGCTCTTTTAGGGTGATAGACACCTTGGAAAACTCATCAGCACAAGATTGCACTGCATTACTGAAAGAGATCATCTCATTGTCAGGATCTTCACTTAACTCGATCCCAACATCACTTAATAACAGGTGCGCTTGCAACACATGCGCTTTATTAATAGAGATACCAGAACTTGCTGGGCTACCTTGCAGATGCAAAGATCGACTTTTAGACTCAGTTTCGTCAGGTAAGTCTAATAATGTACCGCCCAATACACTGCCAAGATGCACCGCTAAGGTCACTAAGAAAGATTCTTCAAGCTCATTATATAAACGTGGGGTACGCTGCTGTGCCACTAAAACACCTAATACTTGGCGTTTATGGATAATCGGCACACCTAAAAACGAATTAAATTGCTCTTCATTACTGGAAGGGAGGTATTTAAACTGCGGATGTTCAGACACATTAACCAGATTGATTGGCTCACCCTTTTGGTAAACCAAACCAACAATACCTTCATCTAGATTAAAGTGCGTTGCGCCAACCACTTGGCTATCTAACCCTTCACTCGCCATTAGGGTTAATTTTTGCGTTTCTTGATTAGTTACAAAGATCGAACAACAATCTAGAATCATTGTACTTTTCGTTTGCTGCACTAATAAGTTCATAGCATCAGAAAGTGTACTGGCCTCACCGAATTGCTCTACAATTTGACGAAGTTGGCTGAACATAAAACGCTCCTATTAGTAAGGTAAGCAGATATTTATTTGTAAGAACCTCGGCGAGGTCGTTTATTTCGTTTTTTATCCGTTCTATGCATTAGAGAAAATGCAGCATGGGCAAACTCAGTCAATGCTCTTCTATACACATCACGTTTAAATGATACTACTTGACGCACTGGATACCAGTAAGTAACCCATCGCCAATCATCAAATTCAGGGTGTCCGCAAGTATCAAATCCAATTTGCTCTTCTTTTGCAATCAATTGTAATAAAAACCAGCGTTGTTTTTGACCAATACAAATAGGTGCGGGAGATTCCCAACGCACTAAACGCTTAGGAAGTTTATAGCGCAGCCACTGACGACTGCTCGCCACTACTTTTACATGCTCAGGTTTTAAGCCAACTTCTTCATATAATTCTCGATACATCGCTTTTTCAGGGGTTTCGCCCTCTTTTATTCCACCTTGTGGAAATTGCCATGAATGTTGACCGAAGCGTTTAGCCCATAAAACTTGACCATTTTTATTACAAATGATGATACCTACATTAGAACGGTAACCGTCAGCATCAATCATTAAAAAACTTTCTCAGGTAAAGATCTATTCTTATTTATACACAAGTGAATCAACGACAAAACAAAATAGATGAAATTATAATTATAGTTGCATTCTTTCACAGAAACCCCTAACCATCAAACTCATAAACTATAAAAAGGTTAAACGATAGTACCTAGGTCACGTTTACTAAAAATGAATAATATTAATGTATCCACTAAATCTGTGCATAACTTTGTGTACAATTAAATACAAATAAAAGGATCAAGAATTACAACAAACCGCAAGATCTTTATATATTTATTTGAATAACGATTATTACATTAAAAAACAGCATGTTAAATAAATATCCCAAATACTAACCCATGATCACTGTAATTAGATCCAGTAAGTTTCATTCACAATTGAATGTGAATATCTTGGTTGTACAAAAAACAAACACCAGCCCTAAAAAGCCTCTTTTTTGTTTGAAAAATAAGCATATAAAATAGATTTTTATGAAATTGAAAGAAAAATAATAGAGCCTAAATGAAGATCTTTCGATCTATTCAGTTATCCACTAAAAATGTGCATAACTCTGTGTAAGTTCATTTTAAAACTATGAATAACCCAACAATAAAAAAACACGTACAATAAACGCGTTAATCTTTTTTAGTCTTTAAAGCGAGCTACTATGCAGTCTACACCTCAATCAGAGTCTCAGTTATTAAGTTATTGTGAAGCCATTGCTGGCTACTCTTTATCAGAATTAGCAGATATTGCGGGTATTAACACACCAGAAAACTTACGTAAAAATAAAGGCTGGGTTGGACAACTCATTGAGTGGCACTTAGGTGCATCGGCAGGCAGTAAACCGGAACAAGATTTTAAACACCTAGGCATTGAATTAAAAACTATCCCTATTGATAGCAATGGTAAAGTACTCGAAACCACCTTTGTGTGTAGCACCCCTATTTTAAATACTACTCACCTGACTTGGGAAAACAGCAATATCCGCAACAAACTCAGCAAGGTATTGTGGTTACCCGTACAAGGCGAGCGAAAAATCCCATTAGCAGAACGTATTGTTGGTAATGGTTTTTTATGGACAGCCTCACGCCAACAAGAACAGTTAATGCAACAAGATTGGGATGAGATAATGGAGAAGATCGCACTCGGAAAGATCGAGCAGATCAGTGCCCGGGATGGGCAAGTCATACAACTTCGCCCTAAAGCGGCTAATGGCCAAGTAGTAACAGATGCTTATGGAGAAGAAGGTGAATTAATTAAAGTCAGACCTCGTGGTTTTTACCTTAAAAAAGCCTTCACTCAGGATATTATTAATCAACAATTTCATTTAAATTAAACACATCAATAGAATTGACTAGAATTCATACAATGTTTGCAGTAAATTAAATATCAAATAGGTATCGTTTAAGGAGCAGATATGAGCATTAAAAAACAGTTCTTGAAAAATAAACCCGTTGTAAAAGTCACCTTTGAAATCAGTAAAGAGATGGCTAATAACGCGACTAGCATTAACTTATTATCAGAGCATAACGAATGGCAACCTATTGAATTTAAAAAATTCAAAAATGGTAAATTCAAAGTAGCTGAGAATATCTCAATGGAAGAGCGAGAGGGTTTCCAATTTATTTACCAAGCAACATCAGAAACAGGTGAAACCTTCACCTTATTACCAGACGACGCTTATAGTTACGTTGATAATGGCATGAATGATGGTGGTAAAAATGCAGTGATTGTTTTTGCCGAATCGTGATCTTTAATCACCGCAACCACGTAAAAACATAACAACTAACTTATAGTGTTTTACTATACAGTTTATAAAAATGCCCTTTGTAATGAGCAGAATTAAACACATGCCTAATTCTTCAAATTCCCTTCATATAGCAACACTACCACTGTAATAATTTACAGTGTAATATAGCCCAAGAGAAAGGCTCCAGATAACCTATTCAGCAATCAAATGTATTAATGAGTGAGACATAATGAACAATATTGATATCCGCGGTGCAAAAACGCATAACTTAAAAAATATTAGCTTATCCATCCCGCGTGATAAATTGGTGGTGATCACTGGCCTTTCTGGCTCAGGCAAATCCTCATTAGCATTTGATACTTTATATGCAGAAGGTCAACGTCGTTATGTTGAGTCGTTATCTGCTTATGCACGCCAATTTTTATCGTTAATGGAAAAACCCGATGTTGAACATATTGAAGGTTTATCTCCTGCTATCTCTATCGAACAAAAATCAACATCGCATAACCCGCGCTCTACAGTAGGAACCATCACTGAAATTTACGATTACTTACGTCTGCTGTTTGCGCGTATCGGTGATCCTCGTTGTCCTACTCATGGTGTTACCTTACATGCTCAAACCGTTAGCCAAATGGTTGATGCGATTTTAGAACACCCTGAAGGCAGCAAAATGATGCTCCTAGCGCCAATTGTCAAAGGCCGTAAAGGTGAACATGTTAAAACCTTTGAAAGCTTAGCCGCACAAGGTTTTTTACGCGCGCGCATTGATGGAGATGTTTGTGATTTAAGCGATCCACCTAAACTAGCCTTACATAAAAAACATACCATTGAAGTGGTTGTGGATCGTTTTAAAGTACGTGAAGATTTAAAACAACGTTTAGCGGAATCAGTTGAAACTACCCTAGAGTTAAGTAATGGCTCAGCCATTCTAGCGCACATGGATGACAGCCAACCAGAACAACTTTTTTCAGCGAACTTCTCTTGTCCACATTGTGGTTACAGCATTGCAGAATTAGAGCCGCGTATCTTCTCTTTCAATAGCCCAGCCGGTGCCTGTGAAACCTGTGATGGTTTAGGGGTTGAACAGTATTTTGATGAAGCATTAGTGGTCACTGACCCAGCATTAAGCTTAGCCGATGGCGCAATTGATGGGTGGAGTAGTAAATCTAATTATTATTACCAAATTCTACGTGCTGTTGCTGAGCATTATGGTTTTTCACTCACAAAGCCTTTTAAGTCCTTAAGTAAAAAACATCAGCAATATGTGCTGCAAGGCACTGGAACAGAAAAAATAGCCTTTACTTACAGTAATGATAAAGGTGACTTAGTCTCTCGTTTGCATGCCTTTGAAGGCGTTATTCCAAATCGTTCTCGTCGTTATCGAGAAACGGAATCACCTGCAATGCGCGAATATTTAAGCAAATATATGAATCGTCAACCATGTTCTAGCTGTGGCGGTTCACGTTTAAAAGAGTCTTCTCGTCATGTGTTTATTAACGATGTAAACCTGTCTCATGTTTCTGCGTTATCCATTGCCGATGCCGAGAAGTTCTTCGAAAATATTAAATTGGTTGGACAAAAAGCCAAAATAGCAGAAAAGATCTTAAAAGAGATCCTAGAACGACTCAGCTTTCTAGTGAATGTAGGTCTTAACTACTTAAGTTTAGAACGTAGTGCAGAAACATTATCCGGTGGTGAAGCACAACGTATCCGTTTAGCCAGCCAAATTGGCGCAGGATTAATGGGCGTGATGTATGTATTAGATGAGCCATCCATTGGATTACATCAACGTGATAACGAGCGTTTACTAAAAACCCTGACTCACCTTCGCGACTTAGGTAATACGGTGATTGTGGTAGAGCATGATGAAGATGCTATTCGCCAAGCTGACCATATTATCGATATCGGTCCTGGTGCAGGTATTCACGGTGGTGAAATTATTGCCGAAGGTAATTACAAAAAAATCTTAAAGTCAAAAGACTCATTAACTGCAGATTATTTAAGTGGTCGTAAAGAGATTGTCGTGCCCGCACAACGTACGCCATTAACTGACAAATGGGTGAAGTTAAAAGAAGCCAGTGCCAACAACTTAAAATCAGTCAATTTAGACTTACCACTAGGTGTATTAACCTGTATTACAGGCGTATCGGGTTCAGGTAAGTCAACCTTGATTAACGATACGCTCTTTCCGTTAGCACAAACTAAACTGAACAAAGCCACGACTATTCAAGCTGCCGCGCATAAGAGCATTACAGGTTTATCACAATTGGATAAAGTGGTAGATATCAACCAAAGTCCAATTGGTCGGACACCACGTTCAAACCCAGCGACTTACACAGGGATTTTCACCCCTATTCGTGAGTTATTTGCCGCTACACCAGAGTCACGCTCTCGTGGTTACAAACCAGGTCGATTCAGTTTCAACGTGAAAGGTGGACGCTGTGAAGCCTGCCAAGGCGACGGTATGATCAAGGTAGAGATGCACTTCCTACCGGATGTTTATGTACCCTGTGATTCATGTAAAGGACAGCGCTATAACCGTGAAACCTTATCAGTGAAATACAAAGGTAAGAATATTCATGAAACCTTAGATATGACAGTGGAAGATGCCTTTAAATTCTTTGAGCCAGTCCCGGTTATTGCCAGAAAACTACAAACATTAATGGATGTTGGTTTATCCTATATCCGTTTAGGACAAGCGGCGACGACACTGTCTGGCGGTGAAGCACAACGTGTGAAATTAGCTAAAGAATTATCCAAGCGCGATACAGGTAAAACTCTGTATATTCTTGATGAGCCAACCACAGGGTTGCATTTCCATGATATCGCCCAGCTATTAAAAGTAATTCATACACTGCGTGATAAAGGTAATACCTTGGTGATCATCGAACATAACCTAGATGTGATTAAAACTGCAGACTGGATCATCGATCTCGGTCCTGAAGGAGGTAATGGCGGTGGCGAAATTATCGCCACAGGCACACCAGAAGATGTGGTTAAAGTAAAAGGCAGCTATACTGGGCAATTCCTAAAACCTATTTTAGCGAAAAGTACCTCAGCATAAGCCAAGATACAGCTTTAATTAAAAAAGAATAATAATAAATACGAGAGATAAATGGACTTACAACAAAAGCTAACACGTGCCTTCTTTATCAGTTTTGCATTGCTAATGGGGTTAGGTGCCCACTACTTCCAACATAACCAAGGAGGTAGTGGATTACAGCTTGCAGTCAACAATGTGGTTTGGATATTTTTCTCTTCATTAATTGGCTTAGGCTTGTGGCGCATTACCGCCCAGCAAAAAATCATCTACTCCAAGTACACCGCAGTGGTATTTATTGCGTTAGGCTTGTTCTTCCTGCCTCTAGCCTATCCCAATAATGCCCTAGCAGACCAAAGCTATACCCGATTATTAGGGCTTTTTGCGGGTGTTCTGCTTTTTCTCAGCTTACAGCAATTCAGCTTTACCCGAGAACAAGTGATTAAACTCTTATTACTCATTGTATTAGCAGGCTTTATTCAAGCCTGTTATAGCTTGATGCAAGATTATTTACTCCCCGCGCGTAATTATTTTGGTTATAGCGTCGGTTATGGCCGCCCTTACGGCATTTTCCAACAACCCAACGTATTAGCCAGCTTCATGGCAACCACACTTATTTTAAGTGGCTACTTACTGCAACAAATCAACGACAAAAGACTACAAGCCTTTTTACTATTAACGGCATTATTGAATATGTGGGTGATCAGTGTTGCGATGTCTCGTACTGGTTATTTGGGCACTTTGATTGGGTTATTACTGCTACTTCCTTGGGCATGGCAAAGTAATAAAAAACGTCTTAGCTTGTTTGTGTTAGCCGTGTTACTAGGCATTGGCTTCGCTTCTTTAAAAGGCGATGCACTGGGTGCGCGTAATGTTGAAGCGATGAAGGAAGGCGGTGCTCGTATTGAGATGTATCAACACGGCTGGCATATGATCAAAGAAAAACCATTATTAGGTTATGGTTACGGGAGCTTTGAAAAAGAATACTTACTCAGTCATGCTGAACGCGTTCACAATGGTGAGCTTAAAAAGTTTTCTCAGGTATTAACACACCCACATAACGACCTAATATTTTGGGCAATTGAAGGTGGTATTGCACCTATATTAGGGATGCTATTACTCGTGCTTACTTTCTTTTATCGATTATGTTCGTTCAAACTCAGTAAAGCATTAGCACTACTGGCCTTAGTGGTTCCTATCGGTTTACATACTCAAACCGAATACCCTTTATATCATTCCGCACTGCATTGGTTAGTATTAATGGTACTGGTCTTTTATGTGGACTCCGAGTCCCAAAGGAACAATGAAAAAACCTTTACCCCGACTTTCTTTCTACGCGTTGCAGGGACATTAATTCCCCTGTTTACCGCTATTTTTATGATCACCAATCTATTTGCGATTCATGCTATTACTCACTTTGAACGCAGCCAACAGCGTGACCTGAGAGAGATCATTAATATCGTTAACCCACTGGTATTCGAAGATAATTTATCCTTTCACCTCTATAATTTCCGCTTAACCAATGCCATCAACACAGGTAATCAAGCTGAAATTGAAAAAGTCATTCTAGGTTTAGAGAAAACCGTTGTCAGCACACCTAAACCGTTTTTCTATCACCTACTTTATATTGCTTACCAACATCACCAGCAACCAGAGCGAGCGGCTGAAGTCCTTGCCTATGCACGTTACCTATACCCAGGAGACAGTGGTTTACGTAATGCAGATAAAGTAAAAGAGAGTGCCTCAGAATCAACTTCTGCTGCGCAGGCAAGTAGCCAAGGCGTCTCATCAGCACAAAATAGCAATGAGGCGCAGCCTTAGTATGAGAGTATTTCGTTCGCTATTTGGCTTTGTCGCTTTAATACTAAGTGGGTTATTTGCAGCTAGTCACGCTGACATCTATATGTATACCGATAAAAACGGTAATAAATACTTTTCCGAACGCAAAGAAAATGAAAATTACACCCTGTTATTGCGTAGTGACACCAATAAAAAGCCCCACAGTTTTAGAAACTGGAAAGCCAAAAGCTACACCAATATCTCTATTCCGCGTGATAAAACCTTACAAAGAAAGTACCACCCTATTATCTTAAAGGCAGCTGAAAAAAATCAATTAGATCCCGCGTTTCTACATGCTGTTATTACAGCAGAGTCGGCTTATCAACGTTACGCAGTCTCTTCTGCCGGAGCCCAAGGACTAATGCAACTTATGCCAGAAACGGCCAAGCGTTTCTCTGTTACCGACTCATTTGATCCTATACAGAATATCTATGCCGGTGCTTTATATTTGAAGATATTATTAAAAGAGTTTAAAACCAGAGAGTTAGCTGCAGCAGCTTATAACGCAGGTGAAGGCGCAGTAAGGCGTTATAAACGTCAGATTCCACCTTATCCTGAAACACAAAAATATGTGTCAAAAGTATTAACTTTTTACCAGTATTATCAACACAATTTATAATCTAATATGATTAAATTCAGCTTAATACACTGTTTTAAATAATCTATTTTCACCTGATATAAGTAATGACTAACCATGTATAAAACCCAAGCGTTATTATCCAATAAATACATCACTTATGCTGTTGGCCTAGGGCTAATTTACGCCGTTATTGACCTGCTCATGCCACTTTCCTACACCACGGTTTATAACAGCTTTATTATCACGCTTCTCGTTTATTCAAGCTGCGTCATTATTTTACCTAGAGTCACTAAGTTTTTACTAGTTGATAAAAGCTTATATGTTTTACCGGTGATGTTGTCACTGTATAGCCTCGCTATTATCACCATTGTATTGTTTCGTATTGAGTACTCTCGTCCAACCCTGATTTATGGCTTCAGCACCGTCCTTATTTGGCTACTTATTAGTGCTCGATTTAACCGCCAGGCAGCGATTTTAAAGTTACAAGCGATTGATAATTTTACACTTTCATCCTTCAATCATAATCAACATATCGACATAGAAAGCATTGTCCCCCCTTATAATTTAGCGCAAATTAAAGACGGGCTCGTGGTTAACCTACACAAACCACTGACCGCAGAGCAAGAAAAGTTCATTGCCGACTGCAGCATCAACAACAAAGTGGTATATCACTCAGAAACCATTAAAGAGATGATTGAAGGTAAGGTACAAACCACTCACCTCTCGGAAAATGCACTCAACGCCCTAAACACGAACCCAAGCTATTGGTTAATAAAGCGGGTTATCGAAACCGTCTTAATTCTATTAAGTTTACCTGTGTTTCTCCCAATCATGTTATTCGTCAGTATCGCGATAAAACTAGAGAGTAAAGGCCCAGTTTTCTATACACAAAAGCGTATCGGCCAAGGTGGAAAACCTTTCCAGATTTATAAGTTAAGAAGTATGGAGGTGGGTTGCCCTAAAGCAGACTCTAAATTCGCCACAGAAGAGCATACCAGAGTCACCCATATTGGCCGCCTTATTCGTAAAACCCGCATCGATGAAATTCCACAGTTTGTTAATGTCTTAAAAGGTGAAATGGCACTGATCGGCCCAAGGCCGGAACAAGAGAGCTTTGTAAAAGCCTTCGAACAGGAGATTCCGTTTTACGGCTATCGCCACATGGTAAAACCAGGCATCACAGGCTGGGCGCAAACCGTACAAGGTTATACTGCCGACACAGATACCACCCGAGAGAAGCTCGCACACGACCTTTACTACATTAAACACCTGTCATTCTGGCTTGACGTCAACATCTTCTTTAAAACGCTTAAAACCATGCTAACGGGGTTTGGGGCGAAGTGATTATTTAATTGATTTTACTACTTCAATAATTTCTGTCGTAGAAATAGAGGGAGTTCTTGGAAAGTATATAACCTTACAAAGATTTGAAAAGTGGTCAAACTTTCCTTTCCAATCATCTCCCATGACCAATACGTCAGCTTTATACTTTTTTATATATTCAGCCTTAAGTTCTAAGGACTCCTCAATAAATACTTCATCAACGCATTTTAAAGATGAAATTATTTTAATTCTATCTTGCTCAAGATAAATAGGATCACGTCCTTTTTTACTGCGATTTAGCTCATCAGATGAGACGCCAACAATTAAACGGCTTCCCAATTCAGCAGCACTCTCTAAAATATTAATATGCCCAACATGAAATACGTCGAATGTTCCAAAAGTAATAATATTCAAAATATTTCCTTATACTTATTACAGATAAGCTGATAGTTAAAATCACATGCACTTACATTTGATAAATAATTAAACCGTTCTTTCATTTCTAGTTGCGGTGATATATCAAAATTCCCTTCACTTACAGAGGCAATAAAGTTTTTAAGATCAATTAAACTATACAGATAACTATCAGATGTTAAATCATCATAATTAAAAGAGAACCCTATTTTTTTAGTATATTCTTTTAAATCATATGGAATAAATGAAACGGGTCTATCGACTAAATAATAATCACAATAAATACTTGAGTAATCAGTTATTAGCGCATCAATATCAACAAGTACTTCTGATATTTCTGAGCATAGATTCGAATCGAATATCATAATATTACTATGGGCATACATAGAAAGATCACCTTCAAAAAGCGGATGTAATCGTAATAATATTTTTGTATTCATATCCTTTAAAAAAGAATTAAAGGCATTAATGTCAAAGTCATCAAAGGGGAATAATTGTAACTCGCTAAAAGGCCGCCAAGTAGGGCAATATAAAATAAGTTTCATTAATGAGTTATCGCGATATTGATCAAGTTGATTGGAGCTTTCGAAGATTGCATCCAACCTAGGTTGTGGAGCTACAATAACTTTATCCTTTTTTACACCAAATGCCTTCGCTATATATCCCCTAAAAAAAGAAGAAGGACTTAAGTATAAAGAAATGGATGTTGCGTTAACCTTATAGTAGCACTTTTTAATAAGTGAACAGCGCTCTTCCATTAGCCCAATATTTTTTATAGGGGTACCATGACCCAAATGATACACAAAACGGTTACGAGCAAGAAAAGCACCTGCCACAGGCAGGTCTAAAGTACTAATAACCCATACGGCAGATTGCAATATAATTAATTTATTCTTAATGCCTTTATTGGATATGAAAGTACTAGGAAAACGTTGATTTAATAATGCCCTTTTTTCAAAATCGTTTAATATAAAAAACACCTCGAAACCTTCAGCTTCAAACTGTGCTTTTTTAGCAATAAATAAGCTCATTGAATTAAAGGTAAAGCGATTATTATTAGTAGAATTAAAAATTATTCTTTTTTCTCTTTTAATCAAAAAAAACGAATAAAAAATAGAGAAAGCCAAACCAGTAATAAAATTTAATAGTTTTAAAAGGCTATATTTATGCTTATTCATGATGAAACTTTATAATTAATTTTTTCAAAAATTTATCTCTGATAAAAAAGCCTATAAAAATAAGTGCAATTAAACAGTCCAATAAGATTTAGGATAGTATCTGATTAATTAAGCATTAAATTAAAAACTCTTTCGAACTGAACTAGAAGCAATATATAAGGGAATTAGTCTAGTGACAATAAAAATAGATTTCGTTATACCGTGGGTTGATCCTAATGACCCTGATTGGCAGGCAGATAAAAATAAATATATGAGAAGTCATGCGGGAGATAGCAGCAACAAAAGATTTAATGATTTAGAAACGCTTAGATATGTATTTCGTTCCATAGAAAAGAATTGTCCTTGGTATAATAAAATTTTTTTAATTACTCGTGGTCATATCCCTCAGTGGCTTAGAAAAGATCATCCTAATCTGGTTATAATAAAACATGAAGAACTTTATTTTAATAACAATCACCTACCTACTTTTAATTCATCATCAATCGAAATGAACCTACCAAATTTAAGAGGTCTTTCAGAACAGTTTATCTATTTAAATGATGATTTTATTATTATAAATCAGATTAAAAGAGATAGGTTTTTTGTAAATTGCAAACCAGTAGACTTCCTATCTCATGGATGGGTAAAACGCGGAATACTATTTAAACTTTGTAAAGGGCATAATACTTGGGTTAATGCTTTAAATAACTGTTTAAAATTAATAAATAACGACTTTAAAATTAAACACTTATCGAATCAGTCTCTTTACCATTCAAGTTATGGAATAAAAAATAAAGTAAGTAATTTTATGTTAAAAAATATTTACAAGCAGTTCATTTGGTTAGAGCATTGGCATAATCCTCAACCTTACCTATTTTCTTCACTACAAAAAGCTAAAGATACATTCTCAACAGAAATGAGTATATGTTCTAAAAATAAATTTAGAAAAGACAATGATTTAACTCAGTACATTTATAGATATTGGCACTTAGCATCAAATAGCTTCCATCCATATAAACATAATGATGGTTACGTATTAAAAATTAAAAATTTAAACTATCTAACTAAAGGTATTTCATACATAAAAAAAAGAAATAGTTTAAACTTTGTTTGTTTTAATGACCAGATGACCGATATTACTTCCGATAAAGAATTTGATTTAATAAAAACTACACTTCTTAATTTTTTAGACAATATATTAATCGAAAGATCTTCATTTGAAAAATAACAGTTCATAGTAATGATGCTTGTTCTAAATTTCAAACGAAGACTTTTCAGGTAAAATATACTCAAGCGCAGAAATAATTTTTTTTTGACACAAGTTAAAGTCAATATCATAACCATCATTAATTGTTAATATTTTTAACTTTTGTTCCATGATATCTGCAACAATATCATCAATCCCCCTATCTGAGATTTCATGGTATTTGTAAAAGTCATAAATATTTATAGGATGGGTATTACCTTCGCAAAACTGCCAATACCTAAAAATATATTGGTTAATACCAGTTATACTTCTAAATTTATCATTAGCTACTTGTATTAATTTAGCCTCTTCTAACGACCAAACTTTATCTAAAGTAAATTTTAGATAAGGTGTTGGTGCATGCTGGTCAAGGAACCCTGTAAAATTTTTCCAAGGTAAAAGACATAACGTCTTAAACAAATACTTTTTATACTTTAAATTAATCCAGTTAAATGGATATGAGCTTATGACATGCTTTTTTTTAAAATTATTATTAATAATTTCAACAACATTCATTCTTATTGGTGATACGCTACTTGGAGTAAGAGCATTTAAGATGGGCATATCACAAGGCAGACCTTTTTTAAAAAAAATATTTGAATTTATAGGTGAAATAAGAAACATATCATCATTAAAATAAATAAACTTTTCAGATAGACCTTTGATTCTGTTTATAAATAACTCTATTGGGTGAGAGTTAAATAAAGGAAGGTATTCATTTGGAATATAATCCTCATGCTTAACAATGTTTAATTTAGGGTTATCTAAATCCAACCAATCAGGTAAATGTCCAAAAGTTATAAAATGGATCTTTCGGACCCATGGAGCAAATCTTTCAACTCCTCTAAACCAATATTTTAAAAACTTCCAATCTCGATAGCGTTCAAAACGAGCATCTGATAACAAAGAACTTGGGTTATACTTTTTGAACTCAGATTGCCACTTGGGGTCAGTTCCATCAACCCAAGGAATAACAATATCAATATCGTAAAGCACTAACTAACTCTCCTTTATATATTTAATAATATTTAAATTAATCACTATTTATATTATCCATGTCTTTATTCCTGTGACCTTAAATGCTTCCCAAGCCATATAAACATTCCAAAAAATGGTACTTATTGATACTGCAATTGCAGCCCCAATAACTCCATAATGAGGAATGAAAGAAAGGAGAAAAACTAAGTTTAGAATTAATGCAAATAAAAATGGTTTTATACCATTCATTTCATTACCAGTCATATTTAAGATTAACCCCACGGACCCCATTAAAACATTAACCGTTTGCCCAATACACAGAACAAGCAAAATAGAATAAGCCTTAAGGTATTCGCTCCCAAATAATAAATTAATAAGGAAATCACCGAAAAAGACTAATATGAAAATAATAGGCAGAGAAACAAGGCAGCTTAAGCGCACACTTTTGGTTAATAACATTTGTGTCGCTTCAAGGTCCCCTTCTTTATACAAACGCGCCACATTCGGCATAATAACCATGTTTATCGCAGATAAGCTTAATGATATTAATGCAACACCTTGCATTGCTACCTTAAAATAAGCCACTGACTCAATATCCCCCAAAAAACCCAAAAATACACTCGCTAATTCAGTATTAAGCGCCCCAATAAAAGCAATCAACGTAAATGGTAATAAGGCTTTATGCCATGTTTTAGTTATATAATCAGTAGTCGCATCCTTTAAAGTGACTAATAGCTTTTTTCTAATCAAAAAAGCACTAATGATAAATGCAGAAAAAGCAGATAAAAGGGAAATATAAAGTAAGTGGTAAGCTGAGAGTTCACTATAAAAAAAAATATAGCAAGACAAGACAACGAGTGTCATTAGCGGGGCAAAAATTTGGATCGGTAATTGCGCGAATATAGGTTTTCTAAACCCATTAAATATTGCGCCTTGTTGTATTAACAGGCCTTTAATTGGAATTAAGAAAATAGCTACCCAAAGCAAGTCAGATACAGAAGATTCAAAGAAATTAAAATATAAAGCACCACTCATTATTAGCATCACAATCAAAGAAATACTTACAACATAAAGACGAGACCAATTAATAACGCCTTTTAATAACCCCCACTTCTCCTGTAAATGAAAATGTGCAATTTCCCTCACTAACAAATTAGGCAAGCCTGCTACAGCAGGTAAGGTAGCCATAGCGATGATAGATAAAGCAAAACTATATAAACCAAACTGCTCAGGGCCAAGAAAACGCGCGTAAATAATGCCTAATATCATCGCCAAACAACGGCTAATGATCATCACCCCTGCTGTACCGGTAAATTTTCTATAGAGGGAAATTGGCTCGCTCATTTTATTCATCCATGGCCATAAAGCGCTCGTTACATCACAGAGGCATTTTCTTTTAAAACACTTAGTGTTCGTTAAAAACTAATCGGTTTACGTGGTTTCTTGGCTTTAAATGCCACTGAGTTGCTTTTCGCTGGTTCAGGTTCGGCTTGGTATTCCGTGTGTTGAAGTGCTGCTTCTTCTACAAACTCGTAGTCTTGGGTTTCACCGGCTAGGGCGATTTGTAGGTATTGCTCGTTGAAGTAGATTAGGTCGCCTGCATAAATCTTTTTACGCTTTTGCGTTTCTAGTTCGCCGTTTAATGAAACATATCCTTCGGCGATGGCTTGCTTGGCTTCACCGCCACCTGATACTAGATTTGCGATTTTTAATATTTTATACAGCGCAGTCGGTTCTTCACGGATCTCAATTAAAGTCGCGTAAATCTCTTGTTCATCGGACATGTTTTATTCTCATTTATAATTTATTGGCCGTTATACCAATTACGAGCTTTTATTTAAATGTGGAATTTTAATATCTGCCACTTTTCGATCAAGAAAAACAGCTAGTTTTTCTGCAGTATCCTGATGTGATAATACGAGACTTAAAAAATTATTTTTATCTTTAAAAAACTCTTTAACCTCTTGATTATACGAGTTATATTTTTGTATATAAGTATCTTTATCATATAGCGTTGTCTCATCAATACCATAAACAATTTGTGCTGACTGCCATAAGAAACCTTTTTTTCTATATTCAAAATTTTTCAAGTCATTAGCAGTAATTGGATTTCCATTGTTCACTAATTTCTGGTGAAATCTCAAAAGTGAGTTAAACCAAATTTCAGGACTCTCTCTTTCTAGTAAAATATATTTTGCATTAGGGTACTTCTTATACAGATGTTTATATGTATCAGGCATACTAAAAGGGATATCTTGAAACACTTCTGCTGTATCACAATAGTCTAAAATACTGTCGAAATCTTCGCGTTCATATTCATCAATTAATAATTCAGCTTTTGCCTGATTCCCTACAATATACCCTAAGCTTTTAAAAACTTCTTTTAAAGAAGTTGTACCTGTTTTATTCTTCCCAATAATAAATATTTTTTCATCTTTACCTAAAGCGGCCTTTATTTTTAATTTAAAGGAGCTTTTAAATTTAGGTATTATCCTCATAGTGATATCTCTTTAAAAGTTTAAAAGTAAATTGGTAATAGTTTTCAAAGCTAGATACTTATCTAGACCATTCTTATTATAATACTTCGATAGTCCAAATTTCTTTTGTATCAAATAAATAACTCAAAAACTAATCGGTTTACGTGGTTTCTTGGCTTTAGATGCCACTGAGTTGCTTTCCGCTGGTTCAGGCTCTACTTGGTATTCCGTGTGTTGAAGCGCTGGCTCTTCTACAAACTCGTAGTCTTGGATTTCACCGGCTAGGACGACTTGTAGGTATTGCTCGTTGAAGTAGATGAGGTCGCCTGCATAAATCTTTTTACGCTTTTGCGTTTCTACTTCGCCGTTTAATGAAACATATCCTTCGGCGATGGCTTGTTTAGCTTCACCGCCACCTGATACTAGATTAGCGATTTTTAATATTTTATACAGTGCAGCCGGCTCTTCACGGATCTCAATTAACGTCGCGTAAATCTCTTGTTCATCGGACATGTTTTATTCTCATTTATAATTTATTGGCCGTTATACTAAATACCTTATTGATATGTAATCGGTTTTATTTACCGGTTAAGCTATGATCCCAATCTTTCCAGACGACTTCATAACCTTGTGCTTTCACTAAATTAGCCATCACTTCAGGTGAGCGCTCGTCGCTAATTTCAAACTGCTCTAGCGCTTTATCTGCTTGCTCGGCGTATCCACCTGGTTGCGTGCTTGACCCTGCGCTGAGCGAGGTAATGCCTAACGGTAACACATGGTTTCTGAAATGTTCAGATTCACGTGTGGATAACGATAACTCTACCTCAGGATTAAACAATCGATAAGCACAAATTAGTTGTACGAGCTGTTTATCATCCATCACTGACTTAATTTCCATACCGCCTTCACAAGGACGTAAACGTGGAAAGGAGATAGTATAACGTGTTTGCCAATATTTTTTCTCAAGATAATTTAAATGAGCGGCCACATAGAAACAATCGGTACGCCACTCTTCTAAGCCAATTAAACTACCTAGGCCCATTTTATGAATACCCGCTTCACCCAATCTATCATGTGTATTTAAACGATAAATAAAGTCCGATTTTTTACCTTTTAAATGGTGCTCGGCATAGGTAACTGGATTGTAGGTTTCCTGATAGACCAATACCGCATTGACACCATACTCAATCAACTCGCTGTATTCTTCTTGATCAAGCGGCTGTACTTCGATGGTGATATTGGCGAAGTACTTTTTAATAATAGGTAGAGCTTGTTTGAAATACGCGACGCCTACTTTGCGTTCCGATTCCCCTGTCACAATTAAAATATGGTCAAATCCCATTTTTTTAATAGCGAGACACTCTCTTTCTATCTCTTCCATGTCTAAGGTTTTACGGCGTAATGCATTGTGCATTGAAAAGCCACAATAGGTACAAATATTACTACACATGTTAGACAGATATAACGGGATATAAAACTGCTGCGTTTTACCAAAACGTTGCAAGGTTAACTGCTGAGATTTTTGCGCCATCTGCTCTAAATAAGGTTCAGCTGCTGGGCTGATTAACGCTTTAAAGTCTTCTAAATCTAAACGTGGTTTAGATAAAGCACGCTGTACATCCTGTGCAGTTTTTCCATAAATAGAGAGACGCACATCATCCCATTGGTATTCTTTTATTTTATCACTGAAATTCACAGGCTTGCCTCTAAGAATGCAGTTAATGGACTCGATGCAACGGCTTGTGTACTTTGCCCACCTAAACCTGCCAAGTAGGCTTGTCGACCTGCTTGAACCGCTTTAGCGAAGGCTTCGCTCATTGCTACAGGATTACCTGCAACGGCAATAGCAGTATTCACTAGCACCGCATCAGCGCCCATCTCCATTGCTAATGCAGCATGTGAAGGACTGCCTAACCCTGCATCAACGACCACTGGAATGGTCGCTTGCTCAATGATGATGTCTAAGAACTCTGCGGTTTTAATCCCTTTGTTAGATCCAATTGGCGCGCCTAGCGGCATTACCGCAGCACAACCTGCTGACTCTAAATGTTTACATAACACAGGGTCTGCATGAACGTAAGGCAACACGATAAAACCTTTATTGGCTAACATTTCAGCTGCTTTTAAGGTTTCGATGGGATCTGGCAGTAGGTATTTTGGATCTGGGTGGATTTCTAACTTAACCCAGTTAGTTTGTAATGCTTCACGGGCTAATTCCGCCGCAAAAACGGCTTCTTTTGCGTTGCGAGCGCCTGAGGTATTAGGCAATAGATTCATGCCATTTTTAATTAAAGGTGCGAGGATATCATCATCGCGATCAGCCATATCAACACGTTTTAATGCCATCGTCACAAGTTCTGATTTTGACGCTTTTAAAGCATCAACCATGGTTTGTTGATCATTGAATTTACCGGTTCCGGTAAACAGACGAGAAGTAAAAGATTTATCGCCGATAATCAATTGATCTTGTTGTTTCATTTCTTCAAATAACATAGTTACCCACCTGCAATGGCTTGAAACAGAGAGATGTTATCTCCCTCATTAATATTATATTGCGTCCATTCTGAACGACTAATCACCTGCATATTGACAGCGACGGCGCTGCCTATTAACGGCTTTTCTAAATGACTTAATAACTGCTCAATATTCATTGAATTTGGCAATGTTAATGCTTGTTCATTCACTTGTATTTTCATCTATACCTGCCCACATACGCTGCACTGAGTGTCTTTATTAATGGCAAAGGTTTGCCAATCTAGGGTTTTACCATCAAACAGTTTTAATTTATTTTTAATACCAGAAGGCAAACCAACAAAATACTTGATCGCTTCTAACGCTTGTAGCGTGCCGATAGTGCCAACCACTGGGCCGATAATCCCAGCGTTGCTGCAATTAAGCGTTTGCTCTTCTGAACTAGGGAATAGGCAGTGATAACAAGGAGACTCGGCTTGGCTATGGTCAAAGAACATCAACTGCCCTTCTAAACGAATAGCTGCCCCTACAATCAATGGCACTTTGGCGTCAACACAGGCTTTATTAATCATCTGTCTTGTTGCCATGTTGTCAGTACAATCTAACACTAGATCAGCCATGGTGAGTTCCATGCTTAACTGCTGTTCAGGCATCTGTTTATTAATGCTGCGCACTTTAATATCCGGATTGAGTTGTTGGAGGCGTTGTTTCGTGACTTCTACTTTTGACTCACCAATATCACTGTTTTGATAGGTTATTTGACGCTGTAAGTTGCTCACTTCAATGTCATCAAAGTCGTTTAAAACTAAGTGCCCAATACCCGCTGCTGCTAAATATAAGGCAGCAGGAGACCCCAATCCTCCCATGCCAATAATCAATACTTTGGCATTTTTGAGTTTATGTTGTCCTGCTTCGCTCACCTCTTCCAAAAGCAGGTGACGGCTATAACGTAATAACTCGTTATCACTTAACATCTGTATTTCCTTGATTCATCACCTGATTAAATTGGTTAATCACTTGTTGTGGATCATCCGCTTTGGTTATTGCTGTTACTACCGCAATACTCCCAACACCACATTGCCATACTGCAGGAGCGCGATCTAAGTTGATACCACCAATGGCCACAGTAGGTGTTTTAGATAATAACGCGGCATATTTTGCTAAACGCGTTAATCCTTGTGGATCCGATGGCATCTCTTTGGTTTGAGTTGGGAAGATATGCCCTAATGCGATATAACTTGGTTTAAGCTGTTGGGCACGTAACAGTTCGTAATAACCATGGGTACTTAATCCAAGTCGCAAACCAGCATCGGCAATTAAGCCTAAATCAGCGACATCCATATCTTCTTGGCCAAGGTGAACCCCGTAGGCTTGATGTTTAACGGCTAATTGCCAATAGTCGTTGATAAACAATCTTGCTTGGTAAGCTTTGCCTAAGGCGATGGCATCGATGATCTGTTGTTCTACTTGATCGTTTTGCTTGTCTTTGATACGTAGCTGTAAGGTTTTTACACCCATTTTTAATAAGCGTTCAATCCATTCTACCGAGTCAACAACTGGGTAAAGTCCTAGTTGATGGGTATCGCAAGGTTCAAAACCTGGGCCCGCTTCTAAACGACCTGGTAAATCTAGTTCATAACCGATACTTGATTCGGGTAACACGATTTCAGGAAAGTCATCACGATTCGTTGGCCAACCGCAATGTGCAATAGCCCCTTCACCAGCGCCAAGTGCTTTAGAGGCTTTCAAACCTTGGTTCAGGTAAGCTTTTGCAATCACTAATGCATCTTCAATAAAGTAATCTAATGCCATTGCCCCTGCTATCGCGCTAGATAAGGTACAACCTGTGCCATGAGTATGCACATTCTCTAAACGAGGACTGGTTAAAGCAATCTCCCTTTTACCATCACTCCAGTAATCTAGGGCTACGTTATCCACCAGCTCAAAATGCCCGCCTTTTATCAACACACTACCGCAGCCCATATCAATCAGTTTATCCACCGCAGGTTTGAAAGACTCACCTGAGATTAAGGCGTGCCCCGATAGCGTTAAGACTTCATTAGCATTAGGCGTTAATAGGTCAATTTGTGGCAATAGCTCCGCTTTAATGACCTCAATTATACCTTCCTCAGTCATATCATCACCGGTCGAAGCAACTGCGACAGGGTCGTAAATGACAAACGGCTTTTGCGACCAAGTTTGTTTATACAATGCAAGTTGTTGCGCTAAGATTTTCACATGTTCAACGCTAGCCATTAACCCTATTTTAATCACTTTTGCAGGCATATCTTCTGCGAGGCTAGCCAATTGCTGAGTAAACATTTTTTCAGAAACGCTTTCAACCAGCTGAACTGATACTGAATTTTGTGCTGTTACCGCAGTGATCACTGAGCAAGGATCTGCCCCTAAATCATTAAAGGTAGCAAGATCAGCTTGAATACCTGCGCCAGCGCTCGAGTCAGAGCCGGCAATTGTCCATACTATGTTATTCATATTTAACCTTACACTTGTGAAGTTTTAAATTTTTCTAATACGGGAGGTTGATATATTTCAGCCCCGCTATCATTAAACTCTTTGGCTTTATTCGCCATACCTTGTTGTGCTGTTAGTGTGACCGTTTCATCTAGTAATTTAATAGATATCTCGCCACTCTCTAACTGTTTGGTAAAGTCTCGCACATCTTGAGTGATTTTCATTGAGCAAAATTTAGGCCCACACATGGAGCAGAAATGAGCAACCTTACCTGACTCTTGTGGCAGGGTTTCATCGTGATATTCACGTGCAGTGACAGGGTCTAAACCTAAGTTAAATTGATCTTCCCAACGGAATTCAAAACGTGATTTGGATAATGCATTATCACGGATTTGAGCACCAGGATGCCCTTTCGCTAAATCAGCGGCATGGGCTGCCAATTTATAAGTGATCAACCCTACTTTAACGTCATCTTTATTAGGTAACCCTAAATGCTCTTTAGGTGTCACGTAACATAACATTGCACAACCATACCAACCGATTTGAGCAGCACCAATGCCTGACGTGATATGGTCATAACCTGGCGCGATATCGGTGGTTAACGGGCCTAATGTATAAAATGGCGCTTCAAAACAATCTTCCAGCTGTTTATCCATATTTTCTTTGATCATCTGCATCGGGATATGACCTGGGCCTTCAATCATGACTTGCACATCATATTCCCAAGCTACTTTCGTTAGTTCGCCTAATATCTCTAGTTCTGAAAACTGCGCTTGGTCATTAGCATCAGCAATAGAACCAGGGCGTAAGCCATCCCCTAATGATAAAGAAACATCATACTGCTGGCAGATTTCACAAATTTCTCGAAAGTGTTCATAGGCAAAGTTTTCTTGATGATGTGATAAACACCATTTAGCCATGATAGAGCCACCGCGTGACACAATGCCAGTCACACGTTTTGCAGTCATTGGTACAAAACGCAGTAACACACCCGCATGGATAGTAAAGTAATCTACGCCTTGTTCGGCTTGTTCGATCAATGTATCTCTAAATACTTCCCAGGTTAGGTTCTCTGCTACACCATTTACTTTTTCAAGCGCTTGATAAATTGGAACCGTACCAATTGGCACAGGTGAATTACGTAAGATCCACTCTCGTGTTTCATGGATATTGCGTCCCGTAGACAGGTCCATTACCGTATCGCCGCCCCATAATGTTGACCAAACTAGCTTTTCAACCTCTTCTTCAATCGATGAGCTAACCGACGAATTACCAATATTCGAATTTACTTTCACTAGGAAGTTACGACCAATGATCATCGGCTCTAATTCAGGATGGTTGATATTAGCAGGGATAATCGCGCGACCTTCTGCGACCTCTTTCCGTACAAACTCAGGCGTAATACGATCTTGTAAATTAGCACCAAAGCTTTGTCCTGCATGTTGAAAGTGTAAGGCTTCACATTGAACGCGATCACGACCTTGGTTTTCACGAATCGCAATGTATTCCATCTCAGGAGTAATAATGCCTTGGCGAGCATAATGCATTTGTGTCACGCATTTTCCTGCCTTCGCTTTTAATGGCTGCGGTAGGTGACTGAAACGAAGTTCATCTAAGCTATTATCTGACAGTCTTTGTTGAGCAAATTCAGAGCTCACTCCAACTAATGCTTCACTATCACCTCTAGCTGTGATCCAACTCTCTCGCAAACGGGGTAAACCTGCATGCACATCTATTTTAGTATTCGGGTCTGTATAGGGGCCTGAAGCATCATAAACTGGGATAGGCTCATTTTTTTCATAGATTGGATTTTGCTCTGTGCCTCCTACAAAGGTATCTGTTTGATGGATTTGACGCATTGCCACTTTGATCGGATGGATCTCTCCATCAATAAAGATTTTTTCTGAATTAGGGTAAGCTTGATGGTTCAAATTTTGAATATAATCTTGCGCGGCTTGGCGAGATTGTTTACGGGATAAATTTTTACGACTTGTTGTTTTTAATGTTGAGTTGATATCTTTAGACATAGCATTCTTTACCTATTTTCTTATAGAAATGAGAAGAGTGCTTGTCGAATAGGTGTGGGAAGTTAAAAATATCCAAAGACAGATATTTTCTACTTGTTCCCTTCGTAGGTATTAGCCTAATCAGGTTCCACGGATCCCACATGATTACCTTTTAAAATTGGTATTCACTTAACGTGGTCTCAGCCTTTGGGATATTCCCATTAGCACTCCGACAAGATGGCAAAGAGTATAGAAGAAATTGTATTGGAATTAAACAGCTGTTTATAGTTTGTGGCTGTTTATAAAATCAAAAGACCGAAACAAGCAGGATAAATCCAGCGCCCCTTAAAAGATGTTTGGTAAATAGTGTAGAGAACTGACCACGACCTGAAGTCATTGTACGTAGTGACCTGAAGATGATGTGCCCAAACGCTTTTGTTAACTTAACTTTTGCTAACTTCACTTTTTCTAATTTCTTAACAGCCACAAAAAAGCCCCAATGACTTTCATCATTAGGGCTCGAACTTTCAAAGATTGTTAAGAAAGAATATTTCTTAGCAGCTTCTTTTTCAGCTTTAACTTTTCGACTTGCTTTGGGTATAGCGCATCAGCTACTGCTGAAGGACAAGGCATGACCTTTTTGAATTCCATACTGGACTAAGGGCAATGAACTCAAACGCTCTTACTAATTTCTTAACACCCACAAAAAAGCCCTAATGACTTTCATCATTAGGGCTCGAACTTTCAAAGATTGTTAAGAAAGATTATTTCTTAGCAGCTTCTTTTTCAGCTTTAAGTTTTTCGACTTGCTTTGGGTATAGCGCATCAGCTACTGCTGAAGGACAAGACATGACCTTTTTGAACTCCATAGAGAACTGACCACCACCTGAAGTCATTGTACGTAGTGAACTGAAGATGATGTGCCCAAACGCTTTTGTTAACTTAACTTTTGCTAACTTCACTTTTTCTAATTTCTTAACAGCCACAAAAAAGCCCCAATGACTTTCATCATTAGGGCTCGAACTTTCAAAGATTGTTAAGAAAGATTATTTCTTAGCAGCTTCTTTTTCAGCTTTAACTTTTTCGATCACTGCATCAGCTACTGCTGAAGGACAAGGCATGTAGTTTTTGAACTCCATAGAGAACTGACCACGACCTGAAGTCATTGTACGTAGTGAACCGATGTAACCAAACATTTCTGAAAGAGGTACGTCAGCTTTAATACGAACACCAGAAGCACCAGCTTCTTGACCAGCAATCATACCACGACGACGGCTAAGGTCACCGATAACGTCACCAACGTGATCGTCTGGCGTGAATACGTCAACAGACATTACAGGCTCTAGAAGTTGAGCACCCGCTTTAGGGATAGATTGACGGAATGCACCACGAGCTGCTAATTCAAATGCTACTGCAGATGAATCCACGGCGTGGAAACCACCATCAAATAGTTCAACTTCAACGTCTAATACAGGGAAACCAGCAAGTACACCGTTATCCATCATGCCTTCGAAACCTTTCTCGATTGCAGGGAAGAATTCTTTAGGTACGTTACCACCAACAACTGTAGATGTGAACGTAAAGCCAGTACCAGCTTCACCAGGCTTGATACGGTAATCGATTTTACCGAATTGACCAGAACCACCAGATTGTTTCTTGTGAGTGTAAGAATCTTCAACTGCTTGCGTGATTGTTTCACGGTAAGCAACTTGAGGTTCACCTACAACTAACTCAACACCGTAAGTACGTTTTAGGATATCTACTTTGATATCTAAGTGAAGTTCACCCATACCAGATAGGATTGTTTCACCTGAATCTTGGTCTGTTTCAACACGGAATGTTGGATCTTCTGCAACCATTTTACCGATAGCGATACCCATTTTCTCAGTAGAGCCTTTATCTTTTGGTGTTACAGAGATAGAGATTACTGGTTCTGGGAATACCATAGCTTCAAGAATGATTGGATCTTTTGGATCACATAATGTGTGACCAGTTTGAACGTTTGACTTCATACCAACGATAGCGATGATATCACCCGCTTGTGCAGAAGTAAGTTCGTTACGGTCATCAGCTTGCATTTCACACATACGGCCAACACGCTCAGTTTTACCTGTAGCAGCGTTAAGAATTGTGTCGCCTTTCTTAAGTGTACCTGAGTAGATACGTACGAAAGTAAGAGAACCAAAACGGTCATCAGTGATTTTAAATGCTAGTGCTTTAAATGTTTCTTCAGCAGAAACTGTTGCTACTGCGCCAGTTGGTTCACCTTCTTCGTCTGTAAGAGGTTGTGGATCAACATCTGTAGGACAAGGTAAGTAATCAACAACAGCGTCAAGGATAAGTTGAACACCTTTGTTTTTGAATGCAGAACCACAGTAAGTAGGGAAGAAGTCCATTGTACGAGTACCAGTACGGATACAACGTTTAATGTCTTCAATTGAAGGTTCTGTACCTTCTTCTAAGTACTCCATTAGTAGATCTTCATCTTGCTCTAATGCAGTTTCAATTAGCATTTCACGGTATTCTTCTACTTTATCAACCATGTCCGCAGGAACATCTTCGACTTTGTAGTTTTCTGGAAGACCAGAGTCATCCCAAACGTATGCTTTACGGCTTAATAGATCAACAACACCAGAGAAGTCGTCTTCGATACCGATTGGTAATACCATTACTAGTGGGTTAGCACCTAGTACGTCTTGAGTTTGCTTAACAACACGGTAGAAGTCAGCACCCATACGGTCTAATTTGTTTACGAAGATGATACGAGCAACTTTAGAGTCATTCGCGTAACGCCAGTTAGTTTCTGACTGAGGCTCAACACCACCAGAACCACAGAATACACCGATACCACCATCAAGTACTTTAAGAGAACGGTATACTTCAACTGTGAAGTCAACGTGTCCAGGAGTATCGATAACGTTAAAACGGTGATCGTCCCAGAAACAAGTTACAGCAGCAGACTGGATAGTAATACCGCGCTCAGCTTCCTGTTCCATGAAGTCAGTTGTAGATTCGCCGTCATGTACTTCACCAGTTTTGTGGATTTGACCAGTAAGTTTCAGGATACGTTCTGTAGTTGTGGTTTTACCCGCATCAACGTGCGCGAAAATACCAATGTTTCTGTATTTAGTTAAATCAGTCATTTTTTATACTCTGTATGTAAAAAATTGGAGGCTATATTCCCGCGGCATTATACAATCTTTGTAGTTAAACAGAACACAGTATTTAGAAAAAAGCGGAAATATGTTGTTTTTTTCGACTTTATTTTGTCATATTTTCTGTAAAACGCGAAAAAAAACCAAAACACTGTTATTTAAAACAGTGTTTAGTCGCAAAATTAAGCAGTTCATGTGATCAGTACAATAGAAAAGAGCAATGAGAAAACAAAAGTGCTGATCGCTGTATTTTTTAATTGCTCATTAAAAATCGCGCTCTCATTTTCAAAGTCATTCAGAGCAATATAGATTTGCGTACAGCTTTTTATTAATGGGCTAGCAATTAATAAAAATAGGAATTGCCAGAATTGGCTGCCCGGTAAGCTATAAATGTACAGCCCGCTACACACCATCGCAGCAATAATAAGTAATAGATGATAAATAAATGCCTTTTGACGTCCAAATAACACCACTAAGGTTATTTTATTAGCCGCTTTATCATTTGCTAGGTCACGCATATTATTAATATTCAATACTGCAGCACTTAAGAAACCAACACTAAAAGCCGGTAAAAGAATCTCAATAGGTAAAGTTAATGCCTGTAAATAAAAGCTGCCTAACACGCCTAATAAACCAAAAAACAGAAAAACAGCAACATCGCCCATGGCGCGATAACCATAGGGGATCTTACCCATGGTATAAGTGATCGCCGCTACAATTGCGACAATTCCTAATCCTATAAATAGTAACCAATGCTGAAGATCGTCACCAAAAGATCGTACCAATAAAGACAAGCCAGAAAGAATACAAGCAAAGGTGACAAAGATAATGGCTTTTTGCATTGCCACTTTACTAATTAGTCCACTTTGCATCATCCGTTGTGGCCCAACACGTTGATCATCAGCGCCTGATACTGCGTCCCCATAATCGTTAGCTAAATTAGAAAGGATTTGTAACAACAAAGCAGTTAATAAAGACAATAGAAAAATGCCCATATCAAAAACCTGGTAATACTTTGCTAAGCCACCAGCCACAATGATAGAAGATGCAGCCAAAGGCAGTGTACGCAGACGACAGGCGTGAAGCCAAACTTGATATTTGTTCACTCAATAATCCTATATGAATAAAGTGCTAAACGATGATATTTATCAATAACAATGCATAGGTAATGGTTAAGATAGTGTTATGTAAATGTTGATTAACCACCGATGGTTGTAACGAACTGATGTGTAAATTTAAGCAATTTCGACAACGATTAATACAGAAACTACAATTCTTTAGTTTTGAGCATGGACAATACCCATCACAAAACTTAACTATTACAATTGATCCCATTACATTATTGGCATTGCTGAAAGGACAAAATAATCCCTCAGGTAATAAACCAATACTATACCCTCTTATTTATTGGCAGAATAAAGAACACACTCACACCCTAGCTAGCTTTGGCAGTATTGAAGTGTTAAATCATATCCCCAATGCTTCTGACCAACAACTTTATTTAGGTGGGTTGGCTTTTCAGCAACAAGGTGAACAATGGCCAGACTTCCCTAGTACTTGTTTTATTCGCCCTTTAATGGTTTTTCAAAAGCTGGATGAACAGTGGGAAGTAATATTTCACTTTGACGGTAATAACGCAATTGACGATACCATTAAAGCGGTAAGCTCCTTGCAAGCTCCGCAATCCAATTCACTACTATCGCTTTCGAAGTTCAGTCGACAAGATACACCTAACCAACAACAATGGGCTGAACTAGTTGAGTTAGCAATAGAGTACAAAGCATTATTACCTAAAGTCGTATTATCAAGACAAACTGAACTATGTTTTGATAGTAATATTAACGTTTGGGATGTGATGGCGTTATGGCAAAAGGCTAATATTAATAGCTTTCACTATGTTTTTAGGTTTTCAGAAAAACGATCTTTTATTAGCTGCTCGCCTGAACGTTTATATTCACGTCACCACCAGTCTGTTACTACCGAAGCCCTAGCAGGAACAGCACCAAGAGGAATGACGGCGAATGAAGACCAATGGTTAAAAGAAGGTTTATTTCATGACAAAAAAATAGACCGTGAAAACCACATCGTACAAGAATTTATTGTAGCAAGTCTTAAACAATTAAAAGCGCAGGTAAATTGTTCCCCTATTCAAGTGATGCAGTTACAAAATGTACAGCACCTGTGTGTACCAATAAAAGCCTCTTTGCCTAAAGAGGTAAAGGATAATCATCTGTTACACAGCTTACATCCCACACCTGCAGTAGGCGGAATTCCTAAATTATCTGCTCTGCAATTTATCAACGATAATGAACCTTATATACGAGGTTGGTATGCAGGAGCTGTTGGCTATATAAGTAAAGATAGCAGTGATTTTAGTGTCGCTATCAGAAGTGCTTTAATTAAAAGTAATAGCATTAAATTATTTGCAGGCGCGGGGATTGTTACAGGGTCAATTGCCAGCGATGAATGGCAAGAGCTTGATAATAAAATTGGCACTATTTTAACTATTCTAAATAGTTAACCTCAATAGCGAGACTTATAAATGCACACAGATAGCGATAAGCCATTTTCATGTTATCACTCAAATATTAACCTATTATGGGCAAGTTTATTAATAGAAGAACTGACCCGTCATGACATTAGTGATTTTTGCATTGCACCAGGCTCCCGTTCAACACCTTTAACGTTAGCCGTAGCCAATAATAAAAAAGCTACTGCACATGTGCATTTTGATGAAAGAGGATTAGGATTTTTTGCACTTGGCTTGTGCCAAGCATCCACTAAGCCTGTGGTGATAATAACAACCTCAGGTACAGCAGTTGCAAACTTGTACCCTGCAGTCATAGAAGCTAGACAAAGTCACTTACCATTAATTGTGCTTTCAGCGGACAGACCAACAGAATTAATTGACTGCGCTGCTAATCAAGCGATTGAACAGCAACATATTTTTTCTAGTTATCCTATTTTCTTTAAGCAGATCCCTAGCCCAACAACCGAGATCCCTCCTAATTTTTTGTTATCAACATTAGATCAGGGAATTGCGTCACAACAGGTAAAGCTTGGACCTATCCACTTCAATCTCGCGTTTAGGGAGCCACTTTATTCAGAGCATAAACTAAGTGACTTTACTGACTACTTAACGCCTTTAAAAGTTTGGACTCAACATATCTCTCCTTTCACTTGTTATCATCAAAGTAAACCTAGCGTTTTACCAGCTTGTATCGAGTTACCCTACTCCAAAATAATGGTGGTCGTAGGAAGAATTCAGGATAAACAGCAAGCCTTAGCCATTGAACAATTTTGTATTCAGCATCAATTACCACTTTTTGCAGATGTGCAGTCTCAGCTACAACACTCAACGCAAAACATTGCGCACTATGACCTACTATTAAACAACCCCAAATTTAGTGAATTATTACTAGAGTCTGAGCTAATCGTCCAATTTTCAGATCACTTGATTAGTAAACGCCTTACTCAATTGATTGATAATAATACCGCACCACTTTGGGTGATTTCAGAGCATCAACAACGCATCGATCCAACTCATACAGCCACACAACGATTTATGACTTCCGCTAGCACTTTCATTTGCTCTGTGGTTCCACAAAGCTACCCCGATCATAGCTGGTTCAATAAAATAGTTAATTTACAGAAAAAGCTCAGTGAAACATTAACCACTTACACTCACTCTAAAGCGCTTAATGAAATAAACAGCACAGTCTATTTACTCAATCATATGCCTATGCAAACACTACTTGGTAATAGCCTCGCTATTCGTATTGCAGATATGTTCGCTAATACCTCTTCCCATATTTATAGTAATCGAGGAGCAAGTGGCATTGATGGTTTAATCGCTACTGCGGTAGGAATTGCAAAGCAGAAAAATACTGCAAGCAGTCTGGTCATTGGTGATACCTCTTTTCTATACGACTTAAACTCGTTAGCACTATGCAAACAACTCAATAAGCCTTTTATCATTTTATTATTGAATAATGATGGAGGTGGGATTTTTAATCTCTTACCGATTCCTGCAGCACAGCAACAGCAGTTTTATCAACAGCCTCATGGTCTGACCTTTGCACAAACTTGTGAACAATTTTCCATTAATTATGTCAAACCTAGTACATTTTCTGAATTTAAAGCACACTATCAAACAGCATTAATGAATAACGCAACAAATTGCACTACCCTGATTGAGGTTTGTACTGATAACAAATTAACGACAACACAACTAGACGTTATTAAGGAGCAGGTGAAAAATGCCATTATATAGTGAACAGCAAGGTTCAACGTCTCACCCCACGTTAGTTTTTTTACATGGATTTTTAGGTAACCGCAACGATTGGCAAAGCACCATAGAAGCACTCAAAGATGATTATCATTGTGTCACCATCGATTTACCAGGCCATGGCCGTTCTGCAGGCTGTGTCATTTCATTACAAGATGGCTTCGAAAACTGTCACCAATTAATACAATTCACCCTCGCCACATTAAACATTCACTCTTTTACCTTAATTGGTTATTCCCTAGGTGGACGGATTGCTCTAGATTATGCTCGTACCCAGCAAGACAAACGTTTACAGCACTTAGTATTAGAGTCTTGTCATCTAGGACTGGATAATGAACAGGAAAAAATACAACGTCGGCAATTTGATCTCAATTGGGCCACACACTTTGCAACCAATGCCATCGAAGAAAGTTTGATGCAATGGTACTCTCAACCGATTTTTGATGACCTCAATGATATTCAAAAACAGTTTATTATTGAAAAACGTAGCCATAATTACGGTGTATTTTTAGCAAATATGTTGTTATCTACTAGTTTAGCCAACCAACAATGTGCCAGTCACTTTTTAGAAAAGACCGATTTACCTATTACTTACCTATATGGTGAAAAAGACACTAAATTTGCGCAAGTCGCCAGCCTATTTCCAACACTTAATAATATTAAAATCCGCTGTTTTAATGGCCTAGGTCATAATACACATCAACAAGACCCCATAAACTATGCCAATACGATTAAACAACTGAGCAATTAGCGGTTTAATTTCCTTGATGGCATACATAATGGAGTGACTATGACTGAATCAACACATTATTCCGCAATACAATGGCAACCGAGCGCGTTAACTTTTGAAGATATCTATTATCACAAGGCTGAAGGCATAGCTAAAATCACCATCAATCGCCCACAAGTACGTAATGCATTTAGGCCACAAACCGTTAACGAAATGATGCAAGCCTTGCACGATGCTCGTTATGACGCTGAGATTGGTGTGATTATTCTGACTGGCGAAGGCAATTTAGCTTTCTGCTCAGGTGGTGATCAAAGTGTCCGTGGAGATTCAGGTTATAAAGATGACACCGGCGGTCATCACCTCAATGTATTAGATTTCCAACGTCAAATTCGTACTTGCCCTAAACCTGTAATCGCCATGGTAGCTGGTTATGCAGTAGGTGGAGGGCATGTATTACACATGATGTGTGACTTAACGATTGCTGCGAATAACGCTCAATTTGGTCAAACTGGTCCAAAAGTCGGTTCTTTCGATGGTGGTTGGGGTGCAAGTTACATGGCGCGCATTGTAGGGCAGAAAAAAGCACGAGAGATTTGGTTCCTCTGCCGTATGTATGATGCACAAGAAGCCGTTGACATGGGATTAGTCAATACCGTCGTTCCTCTTGTGGATTTAGAAAAAGAAACAGTGAAATGGTGCCGTGAAATATTACAAAATAGTCCAATGGCATTACGTTGCCTAAAAGCTGCCTTGAATGCAGACTGTGATGGTCAGGCAGGCCTACAAGAGTTAGCGGGCAATGCGACAATGCTTTTCTACATGAGTGAAGAAGGGCAAGAAGGTAGAAACGCCTTTAACGAGAAACGTAAACCAGACTTTAGTCAATATTCAAGAAACCCGTAACCGGGCGGCATAAAGTAAGACAACAACCTAAGCACACAATCTAAAATCGCCAAATATCCATTAACAGTGATTTGCTATTGTTGAATTAATAATAGTAGTCACATTAATGGAGTCTTCTCCATAAAAGCATTTCATAAAGCCTTAATTTAACGCATCATAGTCGGCTACATAAAACATAAGCATTGATTCAATATACGACTTGAATTCAAAGAAAGGAAAATCACATGGTATTAGTAGGCAAACAGGCTCCTGATTTTACTGCTGCAGCAGTATTAGGTAATGGCGAGATTGTAGATAACTTTAATCTAAAAGATTTTGCTAACGGTAAAAAGATAGTGCTTTTCTTTTATCCACTTGACTTCACCTTTGTATGCCCTTCTGAACTGATTGCATTTGATAAACGCTTTGGGGATTTCCAAGCACGTGGAGTTGAAGTTATTGGTGTCTCTATTGATTCACAATTTTCTCATCATGCATGGCGTAACACTTCTATCAATAATGGCGGTATCGGCGCAGTGCAATATCCGCTTGTAGCAGATATTAAACATGAAATTTGCAAAGCCTATGATGTTGAGCTGGAAGACGAAGGCGTTGCATTACGTGGATCTTTTCTGATTGATAACGAGGGTAAAGTACGTCACCAAGTAGTCAACGACCTACCTTTAGGACGAAATATAGATGAAATGCTACGCATGGTGGATGCGTTACAATTCCATGAAGAGCACGGAGAAGTATGCCCAGCTCAATGGGCAAAAGATAAAGCGGGCATCGAGGCTTCACCTGAAGGGGTGGCTAAATACCTTGCCAATCACTCAGATGATTTATAAAGATGATCATTTTCTATCATTCATAAATATAAAAATGGCCTGACTAGGCCATTTTTCATTATACGATAAGCATTATTTCAATGAGGAGTAATAAGCAGCTAAATCTTCAATATCTTCATCACTTAACGATGTTGCTTGAGGAATCATTACCGCAGACAAACCACCTTCACGTTGCCCTGCTTTGTAAGCGTTTAAAGCCGATATTAAATAAGCTTCATTTTGCCCCTTTAGATTAGGATAAACAGGCACGTTAGTTATACCATTTGCGCCATGGCAAGCAGCACAAATAGCAGACTTCTGTTTACCTGCATCAACATCACCTGCAGTGGCTACTAACGGAAAAACCACTAAGATTAAACTTAGCATTTTTAAATACATATAAGCTCCATTAACCAATTATTTACCTAGAATGTAACATCATATAATAACAACCATATTAAACATATGGTTTAAATAGACTCTTTCTTAGCTCATCACTTAATGGACCACTAATTAGCTATTATTACTATAAAAGATTTCTTACTCCATGCTACCAATAATAGATAAAACTGATATTGTAGATGAGTAAGAGAAACAACTTTCTTAAATTTAAAAAATGAGTTTAACAATGCGCATCCCCCACCAACAACTTGATGAAACTACCCTTAATAATTTAATTGAACAGTATATTTTACGAGAAGGGACTGATTACGGTGAAGTTGAATTTTCTTTAGCAGAAAAGACAAAACAAGTGTTAAAGCAAGTTGAAAATGAAGACATTTACATTATGTATTCTGAACTTAATGAAAGTGTTACCTTAATAAGTAAAGAAGCATTGTCACAGGCCCAAACTGATTAATAATAAAACAGATAAATTGTTAATTTTGTATCTACTAGTCCATAATCTAAATATTATTAAAGAAAATGCACCTATTTATGACAAAGATCTAATTTATTACACAACTAATACTCATAAATATTACAGAGTATGAAAAAAAAACGATACAATTCATACACAACTAAAATGAATTAGTGAATAAAATAACAAGAATAGCGGTATAGCTATTACTACAGACAAAGGGAAATTTATGATCATTACCAAGCCTCAAACCGATCCAACGTTAGAATGGTTTTTATCACACTGCCATACCCATAAATACCCAGCAAAAAGTATGTTAATTCACGCTGGTGAAAAAGCTGATACTTTATATTTTATTGTTAAAGGTTCTGTTGCAGTTGTTATCAAAGACGAAGACGGAAAAGAGATGATCCTCTCTTACTTAAACCAAGGTGACTTCATTGGTGAGCTAGGTTTATTTGATAAAGAAGAAAACCCAATTCGTAGTGCTTCGGTGAAAGCAAAGTCAGCTTGTGAAGTAGCAGAAATCTCATACAAAAAATTCACACAGTTAATTACAGTTAACCCTGAAATTTTAATGCGCCTTTCTCGTCAAATGGCAAACAGACTGCAAGTGACTAGTCAAAAGGTAGGTAACTTAGCATTCTTAGACGTGACAGGTCGTATTGCAAATACATTACTAGATTTAGCTAAACAACCAGATGCGATGACTCACCCAGACGGTATGCAGATTAAAATTACTCGTCAAGAGATTGGTCAAATTGTAGGTTGTTCACGTGAGACTGTTGGTCGCATTTTGAAAATGCTAGAAGAGCAAGGATTAATTTCTGCTCATGGCAAAACAATTGTTGTCTTTGGCACTCGATAGTCAGACTATTACAAACTAATAAAAAACCGCTTAAATGCGGTTTTTTTATAGAGCAATATAAAATTAGTGCTTACTAGGTCCATTACGAACCAAATCTTGCCCTGTTTGAAACACCTCTTCAGTTACCCAACGTGATAATAATAATTGGTGTTTATCATCTAATACAGCTACAAACCTACGTCCATCTTTATTATTCGTAGCTAACGCTAGACCAGATACATTTGATAAACCTAAACTACCACTCTCAACTAAAAGCAGGAATTTCTCTAACTCTTCTAGGTTACTAATAATACTCGTTTCATTACTCATATTTAAACTCTCTTGTTTAACTAAACGGTGATCTTTACTTAGACTCTTTAATATATTTATTAAGTATATTTTAATGCTGTTCTGGGAGCATACAGCCAAGATAGCGATGTAATCGTTTAATACCAATCATAGTAAGTAACTGATCTATTTTACTTGTTAAAACAACTTATTTTTTCGTTGTAAGTTTCGTATAGGGAACAACCATTTACATCAACTTACGCCTCAAACTAAGCCATTTTTCCGGCGCAAAATTTAGATCAGTTATTTAATACAATTGGTATAAGGCGGTAAAACTCACCTTAATATAATTGAAAAGCCAGATCTTGTTGTACTGCTGCTACCGCAGGTTTTAAATTAATGGAACAGATTCTACTATCAATATAAAAAATAAGAATGCTAAATTATAGATATAAAAAACCTGTCGATATTATCAACAACGATTGTTCGTATTAGGTGCTTGGCGATGGAAAGTAGTCATAAAGCTCGTGACCTGTGCTGTCGTACTATCAGGGCACGCAGAGCTTAGCCCCGATGCTATCGCATCATTCGCCCCTAATACCAATCATAGTAAGTAACTGATCTATTTTACTTGTTAAAACAACTTATTTTTCGTTGTAAGTTTCGTATAGGGAACAACCATTTACATCAACTTACGCCTCAAACTAAGCCATTTTTCCGGCGCAAAATTTAGATCAGTTATTTAATACAATTGGTATTAATTGGTATAAACTCAAATTTCAGGCATAAAAAAACCAGCAGTTAGCCGGTTTGATTA
>NZ_QOCB01000136.1 GCF_003318165.1 Psychromonas sp. B3M02 | reverse complement strand
TAATACAATTGGTATTATTTCCGCGAACAATCATTTCATTTGGTGCATCAAGCTCACCATTTATCCCGTTGGTATCGCCATTTTTAGACAATAAAGTCAGCTTACCTTGCATATCTAACTTATAAACCGCGTTATAAAACACATCGGTTGTATACCGCGCATTACTTTGTCTATCCCATTGAATACCGTCAGAGGCAATCATGCCTTGTGCAAATTAATTGCGTTAGATAAAGCCTGGGTAGTTAAAAGCCCAGAATCATAGTCGATTATTAATATTTTCTATAATCTCTTTACAGAAAGCATGTCGTTATCAAAATAATTAAGGCTTGTTAGTATTAAGATAGTCAGGTAAAAGGCTCAAACTGAATACAAAGGGCCTTGTTACTGAAACTTTAATCATAAACGTTAGAATAAACATTAATTGATAAGGAGCTATTATGTTAGGTGAAGATCATTCATTACTGAACGAGTTTCCAGCTCATAAAGATAAAATCATAGAGTTAAACCAAACAGACCCAGCATTTGCATCAAGTGCTAAGCGTTACCATCAACTGGACTCTGAGATTCGAAAACTAGAATTAAGAAATGCACCCATCGAAGATGAACCATTCCACCAATTAAAACATGAAAGAGCCGGATTAAAAGACTCCCTTTACCTACAAATAACCAAAGCGTAAATAGTGAATAAGAGATGTTGAAAGTACTAAGTTTACTTTCGATATCTCTTTCCTTTTACCTCTTACCTTTTACCGAAAGGGTATTTATCATTCTCTCAGAAGCATTCCCAATGACTGCCTGTTAACCCATTTCAAATAGCACCGAATCAGTGATTATTAACAAAAAGTATAAATTGATTAGCTGTTTCGCTGTATTATCAAATATTGATTTTATCAATATACTGATTCTATTAGTTAGTGTCCCGCAAAACGCGATGACCTCAAAGTAGAGTAAAGAAAGAGTGTACTGGTTGCACTTAATGACAAACAAGTAACAGGCATTGACTGCTTGAAAAGGACTTAATCACAGCTTATATTGACGGCTTATTTTTACATGTCATTTTTATGTTAAAACCTATGTGGCACTCAGCAGCGTGAACGGACTTCACTAGACAGCGCAAAATAACTCTATTTATTTTAGCTCTAAGTACCTTCAACAAAATATTAAAATACAAAAAGCGATGTGTAACAGGCCATGAACATATTTAAAACACAACAATTCAAATTATTATACAAACAAACCTGGCCAATGCTGTTGGGACTATTCACTATTATGGGCTCTCAACTGGTGGATAGTGCTTTTATTGGACAACTGGGTTCAGAGGCATTAGCTGTCGTTGGGTTTTCAATTCCAATTTATCAATTGGTGATTGGCGTTCAAGTGGGCTTAGGCATCGCAACGACGGCCTCGATATCCAATGCGATAGGCTGTAACAGACTGTTATATGCCAAATACCTGGCTACGCTGGTGTTATTTATTGGATTTATCGTGATCACTTTATTATGCACGTTACTTTGGTACTATCAAGAATCCATTGCCGCTGCTTTAGGCGCTGAAGCTTCCTTATTTACCTTATTAAATAGCTATTGGTTCCCTTGGCTTTTAAGTTGTTGGTTAGGTGCAATTTTATACTTTGGCCACAGTATCTGCCGAGCGCATGGTGAGACTCTATTGCCTGGCAAAGTGATGGTGATCACCAGCATACTTAACGTAATCTTAGATCCGATCTTCATGTTCACTTTTGACATGGGATTAGCAGGGGCTGCATGGGCAACATGCGTTGCGTTTTTAATCGGTTGTATGATCATCTTTAGTGCGATTATTAAAAAGCCCTATATCGCGATGTTGTACAGTATTGATCGCGCCAAAAAAGGCATCAGCACGATTGTTAAGTTTACGATCCCTGCCATGTCGAGTCAGTTCATACCACCTGTTTCAGCGATGTTAGTGACAGTTATTATTGCATCTTACGGTAGTTTCGCAGTAGGCGCTTGGGGTTTAGCGAATCGTATTGAATATATTTCAATTATCTTGATTCTAGCGTTAACCATGGCATTGCCCCCTATGATTGGAAAACTCAAAGGTAGAAATGAAATTAGTGAGATTTTTATTCTAGTGAAAACCGCAGCCTATACGGTTATCTGTTCTCAACTAGCAATAACACTGTTTATTTTAGTGATTTCTAAACCCGTGGCGCATGTATTATCAGTAAGTTCAGATATTGAGACGTTATTATTACACTATTTATGGATAGTACCGATCAGCTATGGCGCTTTGGGTGTGTGTATGATCTGTGTCTCTGCCTGTAATGCAATGGGCTTGCCTAAGTCGGCATTAATCATTTCAATACTAAGATTATTTGCCTGTTATCTGCCATTGATATGGTTAGGCTCTGAGTTATTTGGGCTAATGGGTATTTTGGCTGGTGCGACCGTTGGTAATTTCTTATCGGGCTTAGTAGGCGGATCAATGTTTTTAAAACAATACAAAAAAATCAGTGAATCCAGTGCTGAGTTTCAATCGCTAAACCCACTTAAGGCAGCTGAGAAAGGCTGTTAAGATATCTGGCTGAGTCATTGAAAAATAAGTCGGAAGACAAATAGTTAGAAGAAAAAAGGGTTATTTACCTCAGTAAATAACCCTTTAATATTGAGTGCTATAAATTTTCGTTAAAAGTCAGTAATTAGCTGTTTTTAGCAACCATGACAGACTTGATATTAACAAACTCTTTTAAACCAAAACCGCCATGCTCACGACCGTAACCACTGCTTTTTACACCACCGAAGGGTAGGTTAGGTTGTGATAGGGCAAAGCCATTAATATTCACCATACCCGTATCAAAGTGTTTAATCGCAAGCTCTGTGGCTTTCTCTTCATCGGTAGAGAAAATACCACCACCTAAACCATAGCGTGAATCATTGGCAATGCGCATTGCATCATCGTCATCTTTAGCTTTAATCAGTGCTGCTACAGGACCAAACAACTCATCATCGTAAGCCGGCATACCTGGTGAAACATTCTCTAAAATAGACGCCGGATAGAAGAAACCTTTACCCTCAGGAACTTCACAACCACAAAGTGCGGTTGCACCTGCTTCAATGGAATCAGTCACTTGTTTGTGTAGTTTCTCTTGTAAGTCTTTTCTCGCTAATGGTCCAATGTCAGTGTCATCTGCTTTTGGATCACCAGTTTTAAGCGCCGACATCGCTTGGGTGAATCCTTCTTTAAACTTGTCATAATTCTTTTCAGTAACAATAAAACGTTTCGCTGATACACAGGTTTGACCATTATTAACGATACGACCCTTAACGCTAGTTTCAATTGCTAACTTAATATCTGCATCATCTAAAACAACATAAGCATCATTACTACCCAGCTCTAATACTGTTTTCTTACTGCGTTTTGCAGCTTCTTTTGCTACTTTTTTACCGGTTTTATCACTACCTGTAAAAGTGACACCTTTAACCGCTTTGTGGCTAATTAGTTTACTTGCGGTTTTGCCATCGATTAATAATGATTGGTAAGCATATTTTGGGAAACCTGCTTGTTCATAGAGAGACTGTATTTTTTCAGCCATACCAAACACGTTTGATGCATGCTTCATGACGGTAGTATTACCTGCAACTAGATTAACGATACTGTATCGAATTACTTGGTAAAGTGGGAAGTTCCAAGGTTGAATACCTAAAATAACACCAATAGGTTGGTAAGTAATGATGGCTTCACCACCTTCATAATCTCGTTTCTCGTTGGCTAACTCTTTCTCTGCCATTTTTGCTGTGTATTTACAAATATTCGCACACAGTGAGACTTCACCTTCACCTTGTGACTGGACTTTACCCATTTCACTGACCATTAATTCAATTAATGATTCGCGATTTTCTTCAATGACGTCAGCTAATTTATTAGCTAATTTTGCACGTTCTGCAATAGGAACAAGCTTCCATTCTTCAAAGCAATCATTGGCATTAGCCACAGCATCTTTAGCTTCATCATGGCTAAGTAAGCTGTATTCATTTAATTGTTTCTCAGTAAAAGGGTTGATCGTTTGTATTGAAATACTCATTTAACAGTTACCTCTTTATTGCATAAGTAATTATAACGTAGCAAAGGCAATGCCAGCTTTTTAAGATTATTTTAAGTTTTTGAATTTAAATGATTAATTAAGTTTTAGTGTGTTTGTAAAGGGTATTTGGAAAAGGTAAGGATGAAAAATATCCAAAGTAAATTGTTAAAGTTACATTGTTAAAGTTGCATTGTTTTGCAGTGTAAATATTAATTCAGCTAAGTTGTGTTCTACAGGTGAAAATAGAATGTACTATTTAGATCCGAATATAACCGAGTAAGCATGTTCAGGTAAGTGAAAAACAAGATTGCTTGGCATCCCTGCAGGGATAAAAATTCTCGAAAATTAATCTCTAGCATCCTGGAAAATAGGGGGGAATGTTATAGATGTATTCTTCGGTCATTCGGTGTTTTTGGCTTTTTCCTAAAGTGCTAAGTCTGACGCAGTTAAGCTTGTCTATTAGTTATAGGATATAGTCATTGCACATTAAGCATTTATTAATATGAGGTACTTTTGCTAACAACAAACATATTGATGTCCAATTTTTCAGGGGGATAAGAGAATCACATCTCTGCTATTTCTTAACTTATTGAGTCCCCTCATAGACACAAATACTTATCTTTCGGAGAAAAAATGTCTCAACATCCTGCCGTCGAAAAATTTCAAAATGTATTATCACAAGAGCATGTTGTAACTAATCCACGCCGAACGGAGCATTATCGTTCTGGTTGGCGCTCTGGTATAGGTACTGCATTAGCGGTACTTTTCCCTCAGACCTTAGTGGAGTATTGGCGTGTTTTAGATATTTGTATTACCCATAATTGCATCGTTATCATGCAGGCTGCTAAAACCGGACTTACTGAAGGGTCTACACCGAGTGGTGATGATTATGATCGCGAGGTAGTGGTGATTAATACGTTAGCAATGAATCAACTTATTATGCTGGGTGACGGTGAGCAAATAGTTAGCTTTCCCGGTACAACGCTTCATAAGTTAGAAAAGACACTAAAGCCTTTATCTCGTTCACCACATTCTGTGATAGGGTCGTCCGGTTTGGGGGCTACTGTTGTTGGTGGTGTTGCGAATAACTCCGGCGGTGCGTTAGTTAAACGTGGTCCTGCCTATACAGAATTAGCGCTTTTTGCTCAAGTGAATGAACAAGGCGAGCTAAGCCTCATCAATCACCTTGGTATCGATTTAGGCAATAGCCCAGAAGAGATGTTACAAAATCTTGAAAATGGTCAATTTGATCATGCTTATGTTGCTCCAGAAACCAGTGACACCCCAGATACAGGTACTAGAAAACAAGCCAGTGCCAGAAACTACCAAGCATTATTGCGTGATGTCGATGCCGATACACCAAGCCGCTATAATGCAGACACCTCTCGCTTATATGAAGCAAGCGGTTGTGCTGGTAAATTGGCTGTTTTTGCTGTGAGACTCGATAGCTTTCCGGTGCCTAAAAAAGAGAAAACCTTTTATATCGGGACAAACAGCGCCACTGCATTAACCAATCTAAGACGTAAAATTTTAGGCGAATTTACAAACTTACCCGAAGTAGGTGAATACATGCATCGTGATATCTTTGATGTGTCCCAAAATTACGGTAAAGACACTTTCCTGAGCGTGAAACATTTTGGAACAGACAGAATGCCTAAATTATTTGCGTTAAAAGGTCGAATCGATTCCACTTTAAAGAATGTTAAATGGCTACCGAGTCACCTCTCCGATCGTGTCATGCAATTTGTAGCAAGTCTATTTCCGCAGCACCTTCCAAAACGTTTACTTGAATATAGAGAAAAGTACGAGCATTACCTTATTTTAAAAGTAAGTGATGGTGGGATCGCTGAAACCGAAGCTTTTTTACCTGAATTCTTTGCGGATAAAGGCAACGGTGAATATTTTGAATGTAATGCAGAAGAAGCCACTAGTGCAGCTTTACATCGCTTTGCCGCAGCGGGCGCGGCAATACGTTACGAGTTGCTAAATCAAAAGCAAGTTGGTGAATTAATTGCGTTGGATATCGCATTACGTCGAAATGAATTTGATTGGGTCGAGCAACTGCCGGCTTCCCTGCAAGATAAAATCGATAAACCTTTATATTATGGGCATTTTTTCTGTCATGTTTTTCATCAAGACTATGTATTGAAGAAAGGCGTTGATGCTAAAGAAGTGAAAGCGGAAATGCTCAAAATATTAGATGCTCGTGGCGCAAAATACCCAGCGGAACATAATGTAGGTCACCTCTATAAAGCAGAAGATGGGGTAGTACAGTTTTACAAAAAATTAGACCCAACCAATACTTTTAATCCAGGCATTGGGAAGATGGAAAAAACCAAACGTAATTGCGCTTGTTGTTTGTAGCTTTGTAAAACAGATAAGTACTAACTTCTTTTTTATTCTCTTGAGTGAAAATAGAATTATCTTCGTAATGCCAATCAATTTTAAACTGTTCAGCATTACGGAGATTACTTTTTTGTTTCTTGCAAATAACAAATCGAGTTCCTTTCCCCAAATGCATTTTCTGTACAGATACATTCTTTACAGGTTAACAGTTGGTTGAGACTCTAGCCTTCATATGCATTTTGCCGACAGTCCATATTCCCACTATTAGTACGGACTTTTTCTGCCAATCCACATGACAAATATTCAATTAATTGTTTGATTATGTGTGGGTGATTAAAATAAGGGCAGTCCAAAAGGGAAACATCGTGTTTATGAACCCTAATGAAATATTAGTTTACGGGCTGAAATGGAAAGTTATTTACTGCTCTCAACGGTAAACGATGTACACCATCTGAAGATTCATTAGTTGAAATCTTACTTGAACATAGGCCACCAATTGAAGTCAAACAGAGGCTGCGCAGTAGAGAAGTTGATGTGCCAGTAGTCATGATGGTTACAATTTGTAAAAACTTTAACAGCTTCCTGCGATATGTTAACGTTTAAAATATGACAAGTATCTTCGTTTTATTAATTAACTATACAAGTGAGATTTAATGAATTATCCATATGAAGCAGTCAGCATTGATTTTTTCGATACAGCACCGGTTAAATTTATTAACAAAGTTGAAATTAATTGTTCCCCAGAATCCATTTTCAACGTATTTGAAGACGGCAGTGCATGGCCTAAATGGTATTCTGAAATAAAAGAAGTGAATTGGACAAGCCCAACTCCTTTTGGAGTGGGGACGACGCGTACTATATTATTTAACACAACCACTATTAATGAGAAATTCATTTGCTGGGAGCCTGCCAAACGTTGCAGCTTCTATTTTGAAAGTGCCAGTGCGCCATTAGCCGCTGCATTTGCTGAAGATTACCAGTTAATTGATAACGGCAACGGTACAACGACCTTTATTTATACTGTAGCACTTCGCTCTGCCACTGAGTTGATGGATGAAGATGTGTTTAGTCAGGTTTTTGAAAAAGCGACGACATCTTTAAAAGTATATATGGAGTCAATAAGCTAAGTTAATCTAGCAAGTTAATTTAGTTGTTAGAAACTTGAAGTTGCTTATTAGCAAGATAAGAAGCAAATGAACAAGTAAAAGCAGTTTGCTTTTTATCCTTTTTGGCCAGTTATTGAGCTACCCATTATCCACCATCAAAACATTCAATGATAAACATCCAAAACTACTTTTAGGGTCATAAAAGGGCGTGTTTAGCAATATATATTAGAACTTTCCTTAGCAAATAAAGACTTAACTTTGAATCACCAATGAAAATAACGTTTTATAAATAGACTTGAAAAGTTAAACATCTACAAAAGCACAAGGGGTAACTAATGAAAAGTAACAATAGAAAAATGTATACAAAAAAGAGGTATATGATCCCCTTAATACTAATCAGCGTCATTATAATCGCTAGATTGACGCTGCCTATTTTCGTTAAAAAATATGTTAATGAAGTGCTGTCAGATATTCCTGGGTATTACGGCCACGTTGATGATATTGATATTTCCTTAATTAGGGGGGCTTATGTCATACACGATTTGTACTTAAACAAAGTGAATGCTGACAGCCAAGTTCCGTTTCTAGATTTTAAAAAAACGGATATCTCTGTGGAATGGAAATCACTGCTAAAAGGTGAAATAGTGAGTGAAATAGTAATGACTCAACCCACAGTGATATACGTATTTGAGGATCAAGGTGAAGAAACCACCGCGAGTAATGATGATTGGACAAAAGTGATAACAGAATTAGTACCAATTGATATCAATAACCTTGAATTGGTAGATGGAAAAATAGCTTTTGTAGAACTGACGGCTGAACCAACAATTGATTTGCATATGGACCATCTCAACTTACAAGCCACCAATCTAAGAAATGTTATTCAGCAAGAAAGGACATTACCTTCTGAAATTCACGGTGCTGCTGTTTCTATTGGTGGTGGAGAATTTAAATTAGATGGCAAGATGAATTTGGTAAAAGCAATACCAGACATGGACATATCATTCTCATTAGAAAACGCATCTATCACTGCGTTTAACGACTTCACAAATCATTATGCAAATATAGATTTTGTAGAAGGTAACTTTAATGTCTTTAGTGAAATAGCCATTGCTGATGGTTATTTAAAAGGATACATAAAGCCTTTATTAAAAGATTCACAACTGATTAGTACAAAACAAGATGATTTTTTTAATACGTTATGGGAAGGTTTTGCAGGGTTTTTCAAGTTTGTTTTAAAAAATAAAGGGAATAACACATTAGCTACTAAAGTACCTATAGAAGGCGATTTAAATAATGTAGATTCTGAAGTGTGGACAACCATTACTAATACCATTAAAAACGGCTGGATCAAAGCATTTAAAGGCGTCGTAGACAATGATGTAAATTTTGATGATGTTGAAGAAGAAGCAGAAAATCAAAAAGAGCAATGATAAAGGCATGTAAAGTTAACTGATATAAAAAGAGCAGTAAGTTAAGTGCTCTTTTTTGTTTTAGGTAACAAAGTATTCCCATATAGAGTAACGCCTGTTTGGCAATTAAATTTAAGTAAACGAATGCGCCAAATAAATGGTCTTTATACGCAATCCATTAATCCTAAGCACCTTTGGGAGGGCATCTATTTCAAGGCATTATGAATCGGTTTTTAGTTAAAAAAATGTCTACTTGCTGAAGCTCTATCGGTATTCTTTTAAATCCAATAATAGTGATAATAGTTGAAACACCAGATGGTTGGCATCGTTGGTATTACATGATTGGAAAACAAGTCTCTTAAAATGAGTTCGAGACGAATTTCTTGTTACGTTTATTTGCAAATAAACGGTCTTAACCCATTGCTGAATATTAATTGTGTTAAAGAAGGTGCGAATTAAACAATCTCGGATGAATGAATACACTAAGTGTTTATAGGGTATGAGAGCTTTGTAGAAAAAGCATCAACTAATACTCGGGCTGCTTGAAGACGATGTGCAAGGAATATCTTTTGAGCAACGTAGGTCATCGCCATTGAATTTAAATAAGTATAAAGTGCAAGCTAATAGGTGAGACAAAGCCATCTCAATGCATATCAATCAAGTGGTTACGTAGCAAAACAGTTTGGACACTATTTTAAACTGTCCAGTAATGTTGTTGAGAGAGTCTTAAATTTAACGACTCTCTTAATATCACTCTATTTTACTTTACTGCATGTTGTTGGCTAAATAGTAAATAGTTATCCGTCACAGACCTTAAAAGGTTACGAAGGTAAAACGTCGTCAATACTTTTATAGCCGTTGAAAATTTCCGTAATAGTACTTTTCTTCGGTGGATTTGTCACAGCAAATAACAATGCAGTCGCTACGTCGTCACGCGTAATTGTTGCTTGTTCTTTTTGCTCTGGTCGCTGATTAGTAAACTTGCCTTTACCTGTCTCATTGGTGAGCGATCCTGGGCGAATAATTGAATAATGCAAGCCACTGTGCATTAGGTGCTCATCTGCCATGTGTTTCGCCACTAAGTAGGGTTGCATATTTTCAGGGCCTTCTGATGGTGCATCGGCACCAATCGAACTGACCATAGTGAAATGCTTCACATCGTTATTTTTTGCATAATCAGCTGCTCTACAGGCTGCCCATAAATCTATTAGAACTGTTTTATCAGTGCCCGTGTGGCCGCCAGAACCTGCAGCAAAAACGACATTTTCGCAGTCTTTAAACGCATGTCCAAAATCTTTATTAAGATCTTCTTCTACAATGGTTAATTTATCGTCATGCATATCTGATAGCTTGCTTTTATCACGTACTAGTGCGACTACGTAATGATTGTTATCTAACATCAACTGTGTGAGTTTTTTACCAATTTGACCTGTTGCACCAATAATTAATGTCTGTTTCATTTTATCTCCTGTTGGGTGTTAAGATTAGGGTTATAACGTTAGAAATAATGCTTACTTCGATATTGATAGTTCAGTGATGGTGAGTATGCTTGTAGCGACTTGTCGCTTATATTGTTGTTAATATTCTTGACTAAATAAGTCTTAGAGCCAATATCCCCAACATAACAACATTAGCCGCTACACCCATCAAAAAGAAGTAAGTGCGTGGACTGGGGTTGTTCTCGGTCGCAATGGCATAATACAAAGCCATATGTATCATTCGGGCTAAGAGATAAATCCATATACAAATCGCAAAAATAGGACTTTGCACGTTAAGCGTAAATGCCAATAGTACCGTTCCTATAAATAGTGCACTGTTTTCTAAGGTGTTTTGGAATGTACGATGCGCTCTAAAAACGAAACTATCGTGTGATAGATTTTCATCAATTTTTCCAGGGACTGCATTGGGTTGTTTAGACTTGCTAAAAGTGGCGACTCCCCACTGAATAAGTAACATCACTAAATATAAATAAAATGCTAAATACCCTGTATAAGCAACGTCGTTCATCTTTATTTTCCTTTCTATCAATTCAGTGATATTACAGGTGCAACTACTGTTCCAATTTTAATTGCCTGATATTAAAGGGGTTAAGTGATGGTTCAGACTAAGTTACATGCAATAAATACAGGACGGTTGTAAGACTTACATATGCAATAAAAGCATTCTATAAAATGAATGCGGGAGGGTGGATTATGTTGGATTGCTATAAGACGAAGTCAACTAAAGTCAGAAAAGTGAAAGACCTGCCCCTGAGGATTCAAAAGTAGAGTTGCTTTATCCGGACAGACAATCCAGTCACCAGAGTTATGGGTAAACTAGTACATCACTAATTTTTTTCTCAATAACTCCCTCAGTTCAATAACTGCTGGACTAACTTGTTTACTACTTGGACAAACTAAATGTAATTCTATAGAGGGAGACGGGTATTGAGGTAACACTTCCACTAAAGTACCATTGTGTAAATCTGACCTAACATCTATTTGCGAACGGTACGCTATGCCTTTTCCACTAATTGCCCAGCGTCTAACAATATCAGTATCATTACTTATTCTGTTACCTTCTACTTTTATATTACAAGACTTTGCATTATCCATATACTCCCAGTGATTGAATAAACGGCCATTTTTTCGATGCAATAAACAATTATGTGCACGTAAGTCGTCTGGGTGCATAGGCTCACCAAAAGTTGATAAATAACTTGGAGATGCACAGGTGATCCGTTCAAGCGTCGCAATATGAAACGAAACCATTGTTGAATCCTGTGGTTTCCCGTATCGGAGCGCAACATCTATTTGATCCAAGTAAAAGTCTGAAAGTGAATCTCCAGCACTCAAATCAATCGATAACGAGGGGTGAAGATCTAGTAATTCATCTATCCAAGGTAATGCAGAATTTCTCCCTAAATCTGATGAAATAGACAGGCGTAACTTACCACCAATTTGTCCTTGTAGCTGCTGAGCTGAGATGCGGCCTTGTTCTAATGTGCGTAATGCTTGCCTAGAATGAAATAAGAATTGCTCACCTTGAGGTGTAATTCGTAATTGCCTGGTTGTCCTGATCAGCAATTGAAGATCAAGCTGTTTCTCTAAGCGCTTTAATGCTGAGCTGACTGCAGCCGTAGTGAGACCTTGTTGCTTGGCAACTTTAGTGATACTGCCGGTTTCGACAATTCGAATAAAAAGATTTATATCGGAAGTGTTCATTGTTAACTTATTTTTAATAGTGTTTATGTTACTAGGCTATTTTAGTTTAATAAAAATTGTTCATAATGTCTTTAACAACTGATGCAAAGATTAAATACATGAGGTCGATATGCCCACCACCGAAGAGCCGATTAATATGCTTAGCCAACCACTTAATCTCCCATGTGGAGTAGTACTAAAGAATAGAATTGTTAAATCAGCAATGTCAGATTCACTTGCAGATGGGCAAGGTAATCCTACTGACGCTCAAGCTCGTCTTTATGAAAAGTGGGCTGAAGGTGGAGTGGGTTTATCCATTATTGGCGAAGTACAAGTGGACCCTAAATTTCCAGAAAGACCTAGTAATCTTGTCCTATGTGAACAATCAAATCTAAAAAAATTGCAATCATTGACCTCGAAAGCCAAAGTGAACGGTGCACATATTTGGGCTCAATTAGGACATGCAGGTGGGCTTTCGCACCCAACAATAAGTCAGCCTAAAGGCCCATCAGCCTTAAAAATTGATAATTTTGAATGTGCGGGCATGTCTGAAGCTGAAGTTGCTCAGTTACCAAACATCTATGCTAAAGCGGCAATGTTAGCTAAAGAAGTTGGATTTAGTGGCGTTCAAATCCATGCTGGACATGGTTTTTTACTGAGCCAATTTTTATCGCCATTGTTTAATCATCGTAACGATATGTATGCGGGGGATATATTATCTCGATGCAAAATCATTATTGATATCATTGATAAAGTCCGCAGTGTTGTGGGCGAGAAGTTCCCTATTGGCATTAAAATTAATTGTACAGACCAATTAGAAGGGGGGTTAACACAACAAGACGCATTATCAGCCATGTCTATACTTGATAAAACCACAATCGACCTGATAGAAATAAGCGGAGGCTCCTATTTCCCGGGAGCAAAATCTAGCTCAGATAGCTTAACTAAAGGTCCTTATTTTATTGATTTCTCTAAAAAAGCAAAGCAACGCACCAGTATCCCTATTGTGGTTACGGGAGGCTTTAAAACACGGGAAGAAGCCATTACATCATTACAAAGCCATGCTGCCGATATGGTCGGTATTGCTCGCGCTTTAGCTTTAGATCCCACGTTAGCGAATAACTGGTTAAATCATACAGGTAACAATCCCATGTTTCCTCGATTTACAAGCGTACCTGAGGGAGGAATAACGGCTTGGTACACTATGCGTTTAAACGCTATAGGAAATGATAATGAATCTGACTATTCTCTTGAGCTTGAAGCCGCAATTGAAACTTATGAGAACCGTGATGCAGCGCGTTGTATTCAATGGTTAGCTAAATTCCAATAGATTTTTGCCGGTTATGCGGGCCGTCAACTCTACATGATTTAAATTTAGACTTTGGAAAAAATTATAAAAATTTTAAGAGGGGCTACCTTATTACTTGGCTAATAAGGTCTCTAACAGGGTATTTATTATCTAAAGATATTGACGTTTTTAAATACTAATTGAAATCAGAGGCTGAGAAGGATCTAGAGATGCTAACACCAGATACAAAAAAGCTACCATTTAATTAGCTTTCACCTCTTGAATTGTGGATTTTCAAAAAAATGGCTGTCATCTCGTCAACCGTTTCTTGGTAGTTCCGGCTCGCCCATAAGAAGATCAGTCGCCAAAAACCTGCAAAATAAAATGAATGAAAGTAATAGTTTTCCAACTCGGTAAATTCATCACTCAATTGTGGAAAAACATTCGAATTTAAAGCCTGAATATGCTTTTCAATATATTGATTTTCTTCAAGAAGCAGCATCGACATATTATTTTTATAGACAATATCTATAAACGCTTTTTCCGTACTCCAATATTCAAAATAAGTGCCCGCCAGCTTTTCTATCGTAAGATTTGAAATGTCTTGGACTATAGAAAAATATCTATCCGTTACTACGCGTAGATATAATTTTATAATATCTTCTTTAGATTCAAAATGCCGATAAAACGTTGCTCGACCCACATCCGCCTCCATACATATCGTTGTAATAGGTAGGGCCTGAAGTGAATGATTTTGAAGTAGCCTTAGCATGACATTAACGATACTCGCTTGCGTTTTTGTTATGCCAAAGAGCTTATAGTCTTTTATTTCCATATCGAACCTCGTTAACCATGAAACAAATTAACCAATTTGTTTCATCTTTGCTTTTTTTATAGACGGACAAGAGAGCGAGTAATATATTTCAATAACTAGATGAGACAAGTGTCTCACCGGAAGTTTAAAGCAAATTAGAGTGAAATCACAAAATATTAAAACATAAACCGCAAGCAACAATTGAAAATATACCCATTGCTTAATCAGTATTACGCGATCGATTGATACTCTAGGCATGTAAAATAAAGGAAAAAACAATGAGCAATAAAAGAACAGAGATTGTGATCCCTAAAGAAATTTTAAGCTATGCTCCACCACCACCATTTACTTTCCCCCTTGCTAAGTATTACGTCACATCCTTTAAGACGGATTTAGATGCTCTTAAGGGCATGCTTCCTGACCACGTTAAGCCAATGCCAGATGCTGAAGATAATGTACTACTACAGGTAAATAATTTTGCCACTTACTGGGAAGCCGTACTTTCTTTGCCAGCTGTTTTCACAAACAATGGTGAAGAAACATCGGGGATCTATTTATCGCAGCTTTACCTTGGTTCAATTGTGCCTGAGGGCAGCGCATTACCGATGATGCTTGGCCAAGTGGGCGCGGGTTATCCAAAGCGAGATGCAATGTTTACGATTAATGATTTTGGTGGAAAAAATGCGGAAGTAAAATTTGAGCGTTGGGGTACAACCATAGCTGATATGAAGCATGAGATGGGTAAAAAGGTAACCACACTTTCAAACCTACCTTTTGGCACTGACCTATCCAACTTAACAGCGTTTTTATTGAAAGCTATTCCTACGTGCGATGGTAGAGGATGGGACGCTTTACAGCTAACAACACCTAAAGGACCTTGCGGGGAAGTTGTTCGAGTCAATAAAGTTGAGACAACGATTAATGGCGATGTTGTATTGGATTCAGGCCGCGTTCTTCCAGTCAAAGAGATTCAGTACTCACTCTATTATGAAATTAAAGACACTGGGTTAACTCATGCGGAAATACTGATCGATTATTTAGCCAAGTAATGTTGCTTTTAGATTATTCCGGTAGGCTTTACCTACCGTATTCTTGAATATTACTTGCAACAAACGCGCCTGCTTAACTATTTTTATCCTAAATTTGCCAAGCGGTCATTACTCAAATAAATTATAGAGAAAAAGCTAATTTATGTCTAAAGATTATAAAGTCGCGATAACCGGAGCTACTTCTGGTATTGGTTTAGCGTCTATTTATGGTGACAGGTCTTTAATCTTGAATTTTGACAACTCTAAGTTGATTTCCTAAGTCGCTTTGGGGGCGAAAGTGATTTTGATACTTACTGAGAATTAAAATATGCGTTATGGCCTTTTGATTGTTAGACATTCTCAAAACCTTATATAGTTCAAAAATCACACACACGAGCATTTGAAATAGGCAACCATATAATGTTTGCCTATTTTTTATCTGGAATTAATACTTGTCACAAACTTCATTAAAGTCACAAGCTTCATTAACACTTAACAACAAAAGACATTTTCGCTATTTCTGCTCGTAAACATTGCGTCCGACTATGATTAATAAGTTAAAGTGACCTAAAATTTTAGGTTGTAATTCTTACTAACTATTTCTTTTATAAAAAATCTCAATGAGCGCGTTGGATACTTAGATTCCTTACTTACCAAATATAACGGTTTTATTACCATGAAGGAAGATACGGTTTTCTATGTGGTAACGTACCGCACGGGATAAAGTTAAGCATTCAATATGGCGGCCTTTTGCCGCTAAATCTTGTGGGTAGTAACTGTGGTCTACGGTATCCACACTTTGGCTGATGATTGGGCCTTCATCTAGATCATCACTCACATAGTGAGCTGTTGCACCTACTAGTTTAATACCGCGATCGTAGGCTTGATAGTAAGGTCTAGCACCTTTAAAGCCAGGTAATAATGAATGATGGATATTAATTGCTTTGCCTGACAGTTTTTTAGACATTTCATGTGAGAGTACTTGCATGTAACGTGCTAAAACCACTAGGTCTGCATTACAATCTTGAATGATTTGGTACACTTTCGCTTCTTGATCTGGCTTGGTTTCTTTGGTGATTGGTAAATGGTAATAAGGGATTCCGTGCCAGTCAGCTAGTTCCTCTAAGTCCGGATGATTAGAGATAATCGCTGGAATTTGTATATTAAGATCGCCTGTACGGTAGCGGTAAAGTAAGTCATTTAAACAATGGTCATGCTTTGACACCATGATCACTACTTTAGATTGGTAATCACTTGGTGTAAGTTGCCATTTCATCGCAAACTGTTGTGCGCGTTGTTCAAACTTTTCACTAAATTCAGTTTGGTCGAAATTGGCGTCTGAATCTAACCTAAATTCAACACGAATAAAAAATCTATTTTCCGTGGTATCCACAAATGAGTGAATTTCATTAATGTAGCAGCTTTGTTCAACCAAAAAACGTGTTACAACATCCACTGTGCCTGAGCGGCTAGGGCAGTCTGCAGTGATAACATAAGTGGGTACTATTGATTCTTTATCCTTCATTTTTTAACTCCTTAAATTTAGTGTTTTATGCTTATAAATAGATGCCTTGCTATTGCTTATTTTGCGAAAAGTAGAAATTTAGAACGAGTGAAATCGTGACCTTTAAAAAGGTTAATTTTTATTAATTAGTGGCTAGAATAACGACACCCGATTAAAGATGTCGTTTAGATGAGATGTGATAAAAACAATATGTTCTTATCACACAGTGGTATTGCTAAGTGGCTAGTTAATCTTCCATATAGCTTTCAATGCTTGGGCAAGAGCAGATTAAGTTTCTGTCGCCGAATACATTGTCTACACGGTTTGAAGCTGGCCAATATTTAGCGCCTTTACTGAATTCAGATGGGAAACACGCAACCTCACGTGAGTAAGTGTGTGTCCATTCTGTTTCCATTAGGTCAACTTGAGTATGAGGTGCATTAACTAGTGGGTTGTCTTCTAGTGTGTATTCACCTGATTCGACTTGTTTGATCTCGTTGCGGATTGCGATCATTGCATCACAGAATCTATCTAACTCGGTTAGGTTTTCTGATTCTGTTGGTTCAATCATCAATGTACCAGCAACCGGGAATGACATCGTTGGTGCATGGAAGCCATAATCCATTAGACGTTTTGCGATATCTTCACCAGAAATGCCAGATACTGCCTCAATTGGACGAATATCAATAATACATTCGTGAGCAACACGGCCTTCTTTACCTAGGTATAAAACCGGGTAATGAGGGCGTAAACGCTCCATTACGTAGTTGGCGTTTAAGATTGCTAGTTTAGTTGCTTGCGTTAAACCTTGTTCGCCCATCATTGCAATATAAGCGTATGAAATAGGCAAGATTGATGCTGAACCTAACTCTGCTGCTGATACTGCATAGTGTTTATTATCTGCAGATTCAGTGACTTCAATGTGTCCTGGTAGGAATGGAATAAGGTGTGCTTTAACACCAATTGGTCCCATACCTGGGCCACCACCACCGTGTGGAATACAGAATGTTTTATGCAAGTTAAGGTGTGAGACGTCAGAGCCGATAAAGCCTGGTGTTGTTATACCAACTTGTGCATTCATGTTAGCGCCGTCTAGGTAAACTTGACCACCAGCTTCATGTACCCAATCACATACTTCTTGAATTGCTTCTTCATATACACCGTGTGTAGAAGGGTAGGTGATCATGATGCACGACAGGTTATCACGATGCTTATCAATTTTAGCTTTAAGGTCAGCGTGGTCGATATTACCTTCATCATCACAGCCAACAACCACAACTTTCATTGATACCATTGCCGCAGATGCAGGGTTAGTACCGTGAGCTGAACTTGGGATCAAACAAACATTACGATGCGAATCACCGTTACTTTGATGGTAACGCTGAATAGCAATTAAACCTGCGTATTCACCCTGTGCACCAGAGTTTGGTTGTAATGACATACCATCATAACCTGTGATTTCACATAACATAGCAGATAGTTTTTCAGCTAGTTCTTGGTAACCAAAGCTTTGTTCTGTAGGGGCGAACGGATGCATCTGACCAAATTCAGGCCAGGTGACTGGTAGCATTTCAGCTGCTGCATTTAACTTCATGGTACAGCTACCTAGCGGGATCATACCGTGAGTTAATGAATAATCTTTATTTTCTAGTTTTTTCATGTAGCGCATCATTTGTGTTTCACTATGATGTGCTGAGAAAACTGGGTGTGTTAGGTATTTGCTGGTACGACGACACGCTGTTGGAATAGCTGCAAATTCATCTTGTGCAATGGTTTCGCTAAAGTCACTAACACTTAATGCTTTGCCTGTTATTGCTAGAATTAGGTCTTCTACATCTTTTACTGTAGTGGTTTCATCTAGGCTGATTCCCAATTTAATTGGTGTATTATCTGTTGTTGTATTGTCTGCATCATTAGGTACTGCAGGGAACTTACGTAAGTTCATCCCTTCTGCCAATGCACGATGATAAATCGCTTTAGTATGCTCATTAGTGTTAATTGTGATCGTATCAAAGAACGCGGTGTTTTCTAGTTCGATACCTTCACTTTGTAAAGCAGCGGCAAGTACGGCTGTGTAGTGGTGTACACGGCGACCAATTTTTAATAAACCTTCAGGACCATGGTAAAGTGCATAAAATGCGGCCATGTTTGCTAATAATGCCTGTGCAGTACAGATGTTAGACATGGCTTTTTCACGGCGAATATGTTGCTCACGTGTTTGCATTGCCATACGTAAGGCTTGTTTGCCTTTGCTGTCTCTTGATACACCAATTACTCGACCAGGCATGGTACGCTTGAATTTATCACGTGTTGCCATGAAGCCTGCATGTGGACCACCAAAGCCCATTGGTACACCAAAACGTTGTGCACTACCAATCACCACGTCTGCGCCCATTTCACCAGGTGCTTTTAATACAGTTAACGCTAATAGGTCAGAAGCAACGGTAACTAAGGTTTTTTTAGCATGTGCTTTTTCAATAACGTCAGTTAAGTCAGTCACGTTACCAGTGGTGCTTGGGTATTGAAGAATGGCACCAAACACATCGTGCTGCTCTAATTCTTCAACACTACCAGTAATAATCTCAAAACCGATATATTCAGCACGAGTGCGGATCACATCAACAGTTTGTGGGTGTAAATCATTGCTCACAAAGAAGGCGTTGCTTTTATTTTTACTCGCACGCTTACTGAGTGTCATTGATTCAGCAGCTGCAGTCGCTTCATCTAAAAGAGAGGCGTTGGCTAAATCCATTGCAGTTAAATCCATCACAGCTTGTTGGTAGTTCAGTAATGATTCTAAACGACCCTGTGAAATCTCTGGTTGGTATGGCGTGTAAGCTGTGTACCAACCTGGGTTTTCTAACACATTACGTAATATTACGTTAGGCGTTAAGGTGTTGTAGTAACCTTGACCGATGAAACTACGGTTAACCACATTCTTTTCTGCGATGGTTTTTAATGACGCCAACATTGCTGATTCACTTTGTGGTTTAGCAAGGTTTATCTTGTCTTTAAGACGGATAGCGGCAGGTACGGTTTGATCAATCAATTGGTCTAAACTGTCTGCACCAATGGTTTCCAGCATAGTTTGTTGCTGAGTTGAGTCAGGGCCATTATGGCGTGTTGCAAATTCTTGTTGGTCACTTAATAAGTCAAGTAATGTGTTGGCAGTCATATTCATCCTAAACAGTCGCAGTAAGTTATGTTTAAAAAAAAGGCGAGTTCCAATGAAGCCGCCTTAGGTTTACTCTATTTACAGTTATTGCTGAATAAAGAGATAAGCAAGTTGCTTATTCCTCGTTTGCTTCATGGTAAGTCTCACTAGACATTAAGCCATCTAGTTCTGCAGCGTCAGATAGTTTAATTTTAACAATCCAACCCGCTGAATAAGGGGACTCATTGATAAGCTCTGGGCTACCTTCAAGCTCTTCATTGATTTCTACTACTTCACCCGTTACTGGAGCGTACAGGTCTGAAGCCGCCTTTACAGATTCTACCAGTGAAAAAGCTTCACCTGCTTCTGCATCATCACCCACTTCTGGTAAATCAACGTAAACCACGTCACCTAATAATTTTTGAGCCTGGTTAGAAATACCCATAGTGATAGTACCGTCACCGTTGTCCAATACCCATTCGTGTGTTTCCGTGAATTTTAAGTTGCTTTCCATAATGATCCCTTAGCTAAAAATGCAGTTTGATTTATAGGTTGCGTCGAAACGTCGCACAATTTTATGTATTTTTACCATATTAGAAAAAGATATCAATAGTAAATGTTTCCTATAGTGGATTTATTTTCGAGGTTAACAGTTAACCAAATGGTTATAATTATGTCTAAAAACACTTATTTACAGGTTAAGCGCTTAATATATGGACATTTGTGTAAATGTTATTAATATAAGTAGAAATAAGTTTCCTAAAGGAAACTTGGTTTTTCACTTTAACTATTATATTTGTAGTAATGTGCTTTCTTTAAAACGATAAGTAAAAGAAAGAGAGGAGGTCGACCATGACTGATCAACAAGATGTATATCCATCAATGACCATTTCGACAGAGCAATCGACTGAAAACATCGCCCCTATTAAGTTGGGTGAGCGATTAAAAGATATTCGACGCGCATTAGGGTTAACTTTAGAAGAGGCTAGCCAAAAGACTGGCTTAGCCCGTTCGACTCTGTCGAAAATTGAAAATGAACAAATATCACCGACTTTCCAAGCGATGCAAAAGCTGACAACTGGTTTGGATATTAATATTCCGCAACTGTTTGCAACACCTAAAAAGGTCAACACAACAGGGCGTCGAGATATTACACGTAATGAGTTGGGTAAATCTCATCCAACTTTAACCTATGAACATGAGTTATTAGCGACTCAGTTATCTAATAAAAAGATGATGCCTTTTAAATCATTGGTACGTGCGCGCAGTTTTGATGACTACAGTGATTGGATACGTCACGACGGTGAAGAGTTTTTATTAGTGTTAAAAGGGGAGATAACTTTCTTCTCTGAATATTATGAACCGGTCAACCTAGTTGAAGGTGATTCAGTTTATTACGACGCTAACATGGGGCATATGCTTGCTTCTGTTAGTGAAGACGATGCGCAAATCCTATGGGTGACTGCATCTTAGAATATTAATGATTAGTTTTATTATAACTGGTTACATACTTAACGTTTGAATGGAGATCTACTCAATGTCTGAACCATTATTAGTTACACCCCTACATGCTTTACATATCGAAATGGGCGCAAAAATGGTGCCATTTGCTGGTTATGATATGCCTGTGCAATATGCTTTAGGTGTGAAGAAAGAGCATTTACACTGTCGTCAATCTGCTGGTTTATTTGATGTTTCACACATGGGACAGCTACGTTTGAAAGGTGCAAATGCAGCGGCTGGTTTAGAAAAACTAGTACCGGTAGATATTATTGACCTGCCTAATGGTAAACAGCGTTATGCTTTCTTTACGAATGAGCAAGGCGGCATTAGTGATGACTTGATGGTAACTAATTTTGGTGATCACCTATTTGTAGTGGTTAATGCAGCCTGTAAAGCACAAGATATTGCACACTTACAAGCGAATTTGCCCGATGATGTAGAAATAGAAATTATCGAAGACAGAGCGCTGCTTGCTTTACAAGGGCCAAAAGCTGCAGCTGTACTTGGTGAGTTTAATCCAAGCGTTAAAGAAATGATGTTCATGGATGCTGTTAAAATTGAATTAGTTGGCGTTGAATGTTACGTAAGTCGTTCTGGTTACACTGGTGAAGATGGTTATGAGATTTCAGTTCCTGCTGCACAAGCAGAACAACTAGCACGTGAACTGCTTGCAAAAGAAGAAGTAGAGTGGATTGGTTTGGGCGCACGTGACTCTTTACGTTTAGAGTGTGGTTTATGTCTTTATGGACATGACCTTGATGAAACTACAACTCCTGTTGAAGCTAGCTTGTTATGGGGAATTAGCAAAGCACGCCGCAGCGATGGTGAACGTCCAGGTGGATTTATTGGTAGCGGTATCATCTTAGATCAAATTGCGACTAAAAATGTTAGCCGTAAGCGTATTGGTTTAGTGGGTCAATCAAAGGCCCCTGTACGTGAAGGTGCGGTATTATTTGATGCTGACGATAATGAAATTGGTGTTGTGACCAGTGGTACCTTTGGTCCAACTTACGGAATGCCAGTGGCTATGGGTTACGTAAAAACTGAAAATGCGGTGCTCGAGTCTGTTGTTTATGCAGAAGTACGTGGTAAAAAACTAGCCATGACAGTGACAAAAATGCCGGTTGTTGCACAAAGCTACTACCGTGGTTAATCCTATCTAGCCTATTGCTAGCAAGCAGTAGTTAGCTTAATCCCTTCTATCAAGCAGGCATCGGCCTGCTTTTTTATTTTAAACGCAATAGATGTTACTTTCTGTACTGTTTGTCAGTTTTTAAACTGTATCTTTATTAATGACTGCATTTAATATGTACTGTTGCTTTTATATATTCAAAGGAAGAAATCAAATGGAACTGGATATTTATGTGGTTGATGCATTTACCGAACAGCAATTCAAAGGTAATTCAGCGGCAGTCGTACCTTTAGAAAACTGGATTGACGATGACTTGATGCAAAAGATTGCTATCGAAAATAATTTGTCTGAGACGGCGTTCTTTGTTGAAACTAAACAGGGCATTTATGAAATTCGTTGGTTTTCACCATTAACTGAAATAGATTTTTGTGGGCACGCGACATTAGCGAGTGCGTTTGTGCTTTATCATCATTTGGGGATGACGGGTGATATCGAGTTTGTTACCTTACAAGTGGGTAAATTAACAGTACAACAACTTGATGATCAACGTATTGAAATGAGCTTTCCTAATCAGTCTCCGAAATTATTAGAACAACCACCAACAGCTTTAATAGAAGCTTTATCGATTAAGCCTTTACTGGTTTTAAAAAACCGTCAAGCTTATGTTGTTGTGTTAGCTTCAGTGGATCAAATATTAAATATAAGTTATAAGTCCGAATTATTAAAAAAGTTAACACCTTTAGATGTGGTTGTTACCGCCAGTAAGCAATCTCAAAATCATAAAGACTTAGGACATTATGATTTCATTTCTCGTTATTTTTGGCCTGCCAATGGTGGAGATGAAGATCCTGTTACAGGCTCTATCCATGCGGGGCTCGCACCATATTGGGCGAACGCTTTAAATAAAAAATCGCTAGTGGCATACCAAGCTTCCAATAGAGGCGGAACTTTATATTGCCAAATACAAGATGATCGCGTTTTAGTCTCTGGTTATGCTGTATTGTATTTGAAAGGTAAGATAAACGTTTAAGTGGTGCTACTAAGTGGTAAATAAAGCATTTTTAAAACAGAGGATTAATGCGGTTAGATAAATTTGTTATGAAAAGTACTGACTTCACCAAGCAACAAGCCAAACAGGTTATAGAAGCTGGTGAAGTGAGGGTAAATGGAGAAATTGTACAAGAAGTCGCGCATCAAGTGCATGAGAATAACGAGGTGATGTTTGCCAATCAACGTTTGCTAGCAAGGCCCTTTCGTTATTTATTAATGAACAAACCGGCTAATACAATTTGCTCTAATATTGATGAAGTGTACCCATCTGCATTAAATCTATTAACTAAAGACAGACAGATTAATGGGGCAGAAGTAGAAAATGGCATTAATCAACGAGATGAACTGCATATTGCAGGTCGTTTAGATGCAGATACCACGGGTTTAATTTTGATCACCGACGATGGCCGTTGGACCTTCAACATTACCTTACCAACTAATTTATGCCCTAAAGTGTATCGAGTGACCTTATCTAAACCGTTTAAGCCTGAATTGATTAACATCTTTAAACAAGGTATTCAATTACAAGGCGAAAAGGCATTAACACAGCCTGCACAAGTGCAAATCATATCTGAACAGCAAGTGCTGTTAACTATTACTGAAGGTAAGTTTCATCAAGTTAAGCGCATGTTTGCAGCAGTGGGTAACCGTGTTGTTGGTTTACATCGTGAACAAATAGGACAGGTTAAACTGGATGTGGAGTTAGGACAGTGGCGTTATTTAACACCACTGGAAGTGAACTCTTTCTAAGTTAAGCTAAGATATAATCAATAGCAGCTGTGACCGCACAGACTTGTGCTTTATTACATTCTTCTGCAGTAGCTTTTTCACTGTCTGGGTAGACTTCTGTTGTTGTGGTATAAGGGGCATTGGTCATGCCTGCACATAAACCCAGAGATTTAACAGCATAGTTAATAATGCCTTCTCCTTCCTGTTTTGAACCTATGATTTCACCGTTTTCATCGGCGGGGGCGATATGCGTTACTTTTTTTACTTCTTCAATGATCGCTGTTTGGAAAGTGACTTGTTTATTGTCACTGTCTCCTACTAAATAAAAGCCATCTGGAATGGTACCTGCGACATAATCTTCGCCATCACGAGCGGCTAGCGCAGGTCTAAACTCACTTTCATCTGAATTAGTGGTCTCATGTAGGTCGATATGTAAGGCTATTTCGCCTTCTAAAGAGGCAACAAATTGCATGGCCTTGGCAGCTTCTTCACTGATGCTATTCTCAACAAAAGAACGGTTTGGATCTACGGCATAGGGATTCCAACGTAAAATATGCTCATAACCCCATGGGCTGATGCAGGGTAAGACAGCGATGTTACATTGTCCTTGATAATGTTTTGCTTGTTCTTTTAAGAATGCTATCGCACCATGAACACCACTGGTTTCATAACCATGAACACCACCAGTAACTAACATAATAGGTTTACTGTTATCCCAGTTTGAGGAAGTCAGTGCATAAAGTGGATAGAGTGTTGGATTAATGGTTAATTCACCATATTTTGTTAAGGTGAAATCGTCACTTAACGCAGTTAATTCAGTGACCACTTGTTGTAGATATGAACGAGATCTTACGGTTTGATTAAACCATTGTTGTTTCTCTTTGTCTGACCATGGCACCCCGGATTGTCCAATGGGGTAAAATGCATTTGCTGTCATATCATTTCCTTGTTGTTATTGTTTTGCTGGTATGGCATTTATTGTTAATAAATCATCTTATTAGTTGAAAGTACAGGAGACTTTAATGTATTACGGCGAGAAGTTTAATAGTATTACTCATCTAATTGGCGCTATATTAGCTTTAGTGGGTTTAGGGGCCTTGTTAACTATTGCATTACAGCAGGAACATTGGCGCATTATTGTTGGCTTTAGTGTGTTTGGAGCAACACTGGTGTTGCTTTATACCATGTCCACCCTGTATCACAGTCTGCAACCCGCTAATCTTAAAAAGATATTCCAAACCTTAGATCATGTTTGTATCTATTTGCTGATTGCGGGCACTTATACCCCTTATATGTTGTTGTCTTTGCAGGGAGACGATGGTTTATTAATGTTATCCATTGTATGGGGGCTGGCGATCTTTGGTTTAATCATGGATGTAGCTATTAAAAAACGCATTGAGTGGTTACAGATCTTAATTTACCTCGCCATGGGATGGGTTTGTGTCTTTAAGTATTCATCCTTAATGCAGGTGATCCCAGGTGGTGGCATTATTTGGTTAACAGTGGGGGGGCTAGCTTATACCTTGGGGGTGATTTTCTATGTATTAGATAACCTTAAAAAGCTGCGTCATGCACACGGTATTTGGCATTTGTTTGTTTTAATGGGTTCAATTAGCCACTTTATCTCTATTGCTCTGTATGTAAGGTGATCTGAGGTAATAATCATCTGTTGATGCAAAAAGAGGGCTGTTAAGCCCTCTGATATATTTATGATTAATAAAGTAACTAAGTGGTGTTAGTTAAGCGGTGTTAGTTAAGCGGTTTTACTTTGTGTCGAACTGGCCACGGTTTTACTTTTGATTGTTTCAACCTTACGTTGTTTTTCATACAAGAAAGTTAATACATCTGATCGTAAACGATTATAGTGTGGGTCTTTAGACAGACTCAAACGATCACGAGGACGCTCTAAGTTTACTTCTAATATTTCACCTACCGTTGCACTCGGTCCATTAGTCATCATCACAATTCTATCGGATAATAATACCGCTTCGTCCACATCATGGGTGATCATAATCACGGTGTTATTTAATTCATTTTGAATTTCCATCAATGAATCTTGCATGTGTGCTCGTGTTAATGCATCCAATGCACCAAATGGTTCATCCATTAGTAACACTTCCGGTTGCATAGCTAATGCGCGAGCAATACCTACACGTTGTTTCATACCACCTGAAATTTCATTAGGGCGTTTGTACATGGCATGATCCATATGCACTAACTTGAGGTTATGCTCAATCCATTCTTTCTTTTCTACTTTACCCATTTTAGAGCCAAATACTTGCTCAACGGCGAGTTCAACATTCTGGTAGGCTGTTAACCAAGGTAATAATGAATGGTTTTGAAAAACAACGGCGCGTTCAGGGCCTGGCTCTGTGACTTCTCTACCACCTAAAATAACACCACCTGTGGTTGCTTGATAAAGTCCTGCAACCACATTTAATACCGTTGATTTACCACAGCCTGAGTGGCCAATTAATGAAACGAACTCACCTTTTTTAATCTTTAAATCAACATCCTTTAGGGCTGTAAAACCGCCCGTTGGTGTTGGGAAAACCATATCGATATGGCTTATATCAAGTAATGTGCTCATTTTTATTCCTTAATTTCTAATGTTGCTAGTGTTAAGCAACGATTATTAAACTGTTGTTGCTGATTTATCCCAAGATGCAAAGCGTTGTAGCTGTAACATGCCTCTATCTAGGATAAAACCGATGAAACCAATCACGATCACGGCGGCCATAATGCGCGCTAATGAATCTGAACTTCCGTTTTGGAATTCATCCCATACAAATTTTCCTAAACCTGGATTTTGCGCAAGCATTTCTGCGGCGATTAATACCATCCATGCCACACCAAAAGATAAACGCATACCGGTGAAGATCATCGGTACCGACGCTGGTAATACGATTTTACGGATATGAGTTAAAATTGGTAAACGTAACACTCGACTTACATTTTTTAAGTCTTGGTCTAATGAAGAAACACCAATTGATGTGTTAATGACCATAGGCCAAAGGCTACATAGGGTTACTGTGAGTAGTGAGTTAACAAATGATTTAGAGACTAATGGATCGCTTGATACATATAGCGCACTTACTACCATAGTCACCAGTGGCAACCAGGCTAATGGTGAAACGGGTTTAAATATCTGAATAATAGGGTTGATGGCGGCGTTTAGGTTTTTACTTAATCCCATTGCGATACCGAGTGGAATGGCAATAATAGCTGCCAGTAAAAAGCCACTGGTTACGGTAATTAAGCTGGTAAATATTTGATCGACAAAAGTCTCTTTACCTGTGTATTTTCTGATTTTAGGGACGTAGGTTGGATCGTCTTCTACTCGTTTGGCATTACGAATCTCTTGACGCTCGTAAAATTTATCAGCTTTTTCTCGTTCGGCGGTGTGTTCATCGTAGAGTGAGCTAAATTGGTTAAATACCGCATTGGGTCCTGGGAATTCACCCAAAGACGTATGTATATTTTTAGCGGCGATACTCCATAACAATAAAAATACCATAATGCCTAACAATGGTAGGGCGAGTATTCGGGTTGTACTTTTAACAAACTTTTGAATTTTCACGTTTGTTGCCGATGAAATTGCTGATTTGCTACTTACTGAGCTAGTCGTCATGTTAACTGTTCCTTGTTTAACGCTTTATGCTTAGGCTCGCACTGTGAAAGTGGAGCCTAAGTGATATCTACTTAACCCATTAAGGTTAAATAGTTAATTTGAAGACCGGGTTTAAATTAAAGTTTGTCGCTCTTTTTAAGCCCAATTTCAAATGCATCAATGTAAGCGTTTGGTGTATTACCGTCATACACTAAATCATCAATAAAGTGTTGTTGTGGTGCTCGGTAACCTGTTTCAGTGGCAAAGTCAGGGAAGTCTTTTGCATCAGCTACTTTTTCATCAATCAATGATTGTGCTGCAACTTGATAAATGTCAGGGCGATATACTTTTTTCGCTAAATCCTTATACCATTCATCTGATTTTTGTTCTGAAATTTGTCCCCAACGACGCATTTGTGTTAAGTACCAAATTGCATCTGAGTAGTATGGGTAGGTTGCATTGTGTCTAAAGAATACGTTGAAGTCAGGCACGTCACGTTTGTCACCTTTTTCATATTCAAAGGTTCCCGTCATACTATTTGCAATCACTTCATAATCAGCACCCACGTAGTTAGATTGTGACAAGATCTTCACCGCAGCTGGGCGGTTAGCATTGTCATTTTCATCTAACCACATTGCTGCACGGATTAAGGCGCGGGTTAAACGGATAGTCGTATTAGGGTATTTTTCTGCAAACTCAGCTGTTAAACCAAATACTTTTTCTGGGTTATTTTTCCAAATTTCGTAATCGGTCACCACTGGCACACCAATCCCTTTAAATACGGCTTGTTGGTTCCAAGGTTCACCTACACAGTAACCATAAATCGTGCCAGCTTCTAAGGTAGATGGCATTTGTGGTGGTGGTGTTACTGATAAGATCGCATCGCCATCAATATGTCCGCTAGTATCCCCTTTATGTGGTGCGTAAAATCCTGGGTGTATGCCACCAGCAGCTAGCCAGTATCGTAATTCATAGTTATGAGTTGAAACCGGGAATACCATACCTAGGTTAAAGGGTTTACCCTCGGCTTTATATGATTCAACAACGGGTTTTAATGCATCAGCTTTAATAGGGTGGACTGGTTTACCATCGGCTTGTTTTGGAATGTTGGGTTTCATCTTATCCCAAATCTCATTAGAGACGGTGATTGCATTACCATTTAAATCCATTGAGAAAGGGGTGATAATATGTGCTTTAGTACCAAAGCCCATGGTTGCTGCAATTGGTTGACCAGCCAGCATATGTGCGCCGTCTAAACTGCCATCAATTAAACCGTTTAATAATACTTTCCAGTTTGCTTGCGCTTCTATTGTTACGTACAGTCCTTCATCTTCGAAGTAACCATTTTCGTAAGCGATTGCTATGGGAGCCATATCGGTTAATTTAATAAAACCAAATTTAAGTTCCTCTTTTTCTGGGTAGCCAATTTTATCAGCGTGAGAATAAGAGATAACGGTTGCCGAAATAGCGATGCTCAATGCTAGCTTTTTAGCGACAAACTTGACTGGTTTAATCCAACTCATTATAAAAATCCTTTTATTGTATAGTCGTTTTTTATGCAAAAAAAAAGCGCCCACCAATCACCTAATAAATTAGGTAATTAATGAGCGCCGTTGCTCTTTCAAACATAAACGTCATTGTTTATGCGTTGATAGCCTTTACTATTATTGGTAGTAATGGGTATTTCTATTTACCTTGTGTAGTCAGCTTTTATCGCCATTGATAAAAAAGCTTACAGGTAATGTTTAAATATTATTTCACCTTGTGTTCAAGTAACTCAGTCACTTCAATAACACTTTTTGCAACAGTGGCTAATGATTGTCCATTATTCATTGCCATGTTACGTAATAAGGTAAAAGCTTGTTGTTCGGTTACTTGCTTCTCTTGCATGATGTAACCTTTGGCTTTCTCCACTGTTTTTCTATCGGCCAATTGTGCTTTAGTTTTCTTAAGCTCTGCAATTAAAGATTGGCGTTGTTTGAAACGTTCTATTGCTACATCAATCAGGCAAGTCAATCGACTTTCTTGTATTTCACCAACTATATAAGCGCTTACTCCGGCTTTTAATGTCGATTGAATCATCTCTCTTGCATCTTGTTTGGCAAAAACTAACACAGGTAATGGTGTTAATTTATCGATGTTGGTGAGCTCTTTTAAAATACGGTCACTAGGTGTGTGTGTATTGATCACCATGATGTCTGCGACGGTATCAGTGCAAGTTGATGAAATAGCTTGTTGGGTATCAATGTGTAAAGAAATAGTATAATTGAGGTGGATGAGGTGATGTTTCAATTCAGACTGGTCGTTAGGCCTGTCTTCAATTAATAACACAGTCAGATTAGGGTGAGAATTGGTTAACGCATCCATTGCTATTACCTCCATTAAAATCCATTTTAACATTTAATTAACAAGGTTGTTCTTGGTAAAACATAGCACGATGAGTGCCATGTTTTAAATTTATATAAATATCAATAAGTTAACCTTTATTCGGTATTTTAGATTCATCTTTTAGCTATTTATTTTGCACCATCGCACAACAAAAATAGTGTTATGCACTAAATAGGGGCGTTACCTATAAAGAATAAGTTACTTGTCTTTTTCGTTTGGTTTTTTGTTGCTAATTTTTGTTTTAGGCTTTGTTCCTGATTGTTGCGTGCTAATTAAGCTAACAGTGACTGTTTATGTTTTTTTAACTGTCATCACCTAGGTATTTATTATTGGATCGGGTAATATCTCGCTCCTTTATTTTTTGTATTTAGGAAATGTTATGAGCGCTGATTTTATTGGAATCGACTTTGGAACAAGTAACTGTGCGGTTGCTGCACTAGTTGATAATTTACCGACTCTCATTGTCGTTGATGAAAACAGTGATAACCCATACAAAATACGTTCTGCTATCTATTTAGCGCATGATGAGTCAGGCGCTGATAGCCATGATGCTAAAGCCAATGAGCAAACACTGAATGATATGTTAGCCGCTGGTGAGATCCTTTTTGGAGAGCAAGGTTTTAAAGCTTTTTTAGAAACACCCCATGAAGGGCGCTATGTGAATAGCCCTAAAAACTTCCTAGGGGCGAAAATTCCAAAGCGCCTGCTAGATAGTTTTGAAACCTTAGTAGTGCGTTTCCTCTCTTACTTGAAACAGTGCGCAGAAAAGCAATTGTCAAAACAGATCACTAAAGCGGTGATCGCACGTCCTGTTAACTACCATTCCACTATGGGTGAGTTAGGTAACCAACAAGCAGAAGCATTAATGTTACGTGCAGCGCATAAAGTTGGTTTTACTGAAGTAGACTTTATCCACGAACCTTTAGCTGCTGCATATCACTTTGAACAAAACATTAAAAAAGCAACAGATGCTATGGTGGTGGATTTAGGCGGTGGTACATCTGATGTTACCTTCTGTGAACTGAGTCAGGATAAAGCCAATAATCTAGATAGAGATGCAGATATTTTTGCAACAAAAGGGATCAGACAAGGTGGTATTGTGTCTGATAAAGCCTTAGCCGCAGGGATTGTTTCGCCATTGTTTGGTCGTGGTGGAAGAACTGATACGGGAAGAGCGATTCCTAATATGTTGTTCTCCGGTGTTTACGATATCGATAACATTCCGTTAATGGGCGAATTTTACTCACCTGCACGCGCTAAGTTGATATCCGAGTACATTTTTGAAAGTGAAGACCCTTTACCATTAATGCGATTACAGCGAGTTCAAAAACAACGTTTAACCCACCAATTAATGCACGCTATTGAGTCTGCAAAAATAAATTTGAGTGATAAACCACAAACTGAGTTATCGCTTTCGTTTATTGAAAGTACTTTGCAGTTAAACATCGAACGTCAGGAAGTCTCTGAAACTATGGTTAATTGGCTGGATAAGATGTTTGTAATGATTGATGAGGCTATTACAGAAGCAGGTAAAGCCCCTGAAATTATTTATTTAACCGGTGGTATGGGACTTTCTCCTTTAATACAAAGCGCGCTGAAAGAGCGTTATCCTGAGGTCACTATTAATGTTGCTGATGCGTTTAGCTCGGTAGTGTTTGGTGCTTTATTAAAAGCGAAACGATTGTATGCGTAAATGTGATAAATAATCACCTTTACCTCAATAATTATTACTAATGGTATATAAGCTTATTACAGTAATGTGTCTATAATTAAGTGTTAAACAAAGAATGAACAACTTTATCTTGTATGGAACTATAAATTCGTTAAGGAGTAACGATGATTGTTAAACATTGGATGATACTAGCATCTGCTGTGATAGCGCCATTAGCTTCGGCTACCACTATTACATTTGATGATTTAGACAACGGCACACGTGTTGATGATGAGTATTTGTCAACTTATGGTGTCACTTTTGATGGTGTTAATGTTGACCGAAACAAATCAAATCTAGCCGTTGTATTTGATAGCACATTAGATAATACCGCTGACCCAGATTTAGAGTCGCCTTTTACTAATGTAAACAACCCAAGCCTAGGAGTATCTAACCCAGGTAATATATTAATTATTCACGAAAAACCAAAGTCTTGTGATGCATTCACCTGTAGTAACCCTGATGATGAAGGTAGTCGTCCTGCAGGGTATTTCACTATCGACTTCTCTGAAAGTGTTATTTTAAATAGTATCGATTTCTTTGATGTTGAATACACTGAAACAAATACTAATACCGCCATCCATTTATATGACGTTAATGGTTTAGAGTTAAATATCGGTGAGTTCTTTACACCAAATACAGGTGGCGATAATACCTGGGACCGTTTGTACTTTGATGTGGCAGATGTTTCTTCGATAGAGATTAATCTATATGGGTCGGGTGCAATCAGTAATATTGATTTTACTGCGTCAACCACCTCAGTGCCTGAGCCAACTACGTTAGCAGTGTTTGCGATGGGGTTAATGGGATTAGTTGGCATAAGACGTCAACAACGTAAAGGTTAATACAGATTTCCAATCTTATTTAAAAGGTCACTTCGGTGGCCTTTTTTATTGCCTAAACTCTTCTTCTATTTTTCAACACATTAATAATGGTGGGTTCTGACTCATTAACCTAAATATAATGGGTGAAATCCCACCCATTATATTTAGGTTGCTGTAATTTCAAACCTACTCACTTCCTTCTAGCTACCGTCAATACTGAGTCCATCGTTTATTTTAAATGTTGGCTTGTGCTTTGCTATATCTGTTTGATGTTAAAAATATTTGTGATCGGTTCGGTCATAAGCAAAACCCGCGCAGTGATGCGCATCATATGGATATAGGAGCTTCACATGTTTAAAAAAATTACTGTAATTTCTCTTTGTAGCGCAGCTTTGCTGTCAGGTACTCAAGCTTATGCAAACTGTGACCCAGGTGAAATGGTTATTAAGTTTAGTCATGTTACCAATGCAGATAAACACCCCAAAGGCGTTGCTGCTTCATTATTAGAAAAACGTGTTAATGAAGAGATGAATGGTAAGGCGTGTATGCAAGTGTTTCCAAACTCTACTTTATATGATGATAACCAAGTGTTAGAAGCCTTGTTAAACGGAGATGTGCAGTTAGCTGCACCATCTTTATCTAAATTTGAAAAAATCACCAAGAAATACCGTATTTTTGATCTGCCTTTCCTGTTTGATGATGTGGCTGCCGTGGATCGTTTCCAAAACTCTGATGCAGGAGATAAATTAAAAAATGCCATGAATCGCCGTGGTTTAAAAGGGTTAGAGTTCTGGCATAACGGTATGAAGCAATTGTCTGCAAATAAGCCTTTACTAGTGCCTGGAGATGCTAAGGGACTTAAATTCCGTGTACAAGCCTCTGATGTATTAGTGGCTCAATTTGAACAACTAGGTGCAAACCCTCAAAAGATGTCTTTTAAAGAGGTGTACGGTGGTCTACAAACTAAAGTTATTGATGGTCAAGAAAACACATGGTCAAACACCTACGGTAAAAAGTTCTTTGAAGTTCAAGATGGGGTAACTGAAAGTAACCATGGCATCTTAGATTACTTAGTAGTGACTTCTGGCGATTGGTGGGATGGACTACCAGATGATATGCGTAATCAGCTAGCGACTATTTTACAAGAAGTTACAGAAACACGTAACAGTGAGTCAACAGCCGTTAATGAATTGAATAAACAAAACATTATTAAAGCTGGTGGTGTGGTACGCAGTTTAACCCCTGATCAACGCCAACAATGGGTGACAGCTTTGAAACCGGTTTGGAAGAAGTTTGAAAAGGATATTGGTAGCGACTTAATTGAAGCTGCACAGGCCTCTAATAATAAATAACCTGTAAATTGGGCACTCTTATTCATGTCAACAGTAAGAGTGCCGCTTTCCTAAGATTGTCATTAAAGAAGGAGTTGTTAATGGCCAATACACTGTTTACCCGTATAGGGAAAATCACCGACCATATTGAAGAGACATTAATCGCTGCATTTTTAGGGGTAATGACCTTACTGACCTTTGCTAATGTGATTGTCCGTTATGTGTTTAACGACAACATCTTATGGGCCTTAGAGTTAACTGTATTTATGTTTGCCTGGATGGTTCTGGTGGGTGCTTCCTATGGCGTTAAAAAGCATTCTCATATTGGTGTGGATGTGGTGATTAATCTGGTGCCTACAGGTTTGAAAAAGGGGTGTGCATTATTGGCAGTTGCTACTTGCTTGTTCTTTTCTATCGCTTTATTGATTGGCTCTTGGAATTATTGGGTCCCCTTTATTACTGACCGTGCTTGGTATGAAACGGAAGATATACCAATGCCTGAGTTACTGCAGTTTTTATCTGATTGGTTTAATGAAGGCGAGCGCTACGAAAGATTACCTCGATTCATTCCATATTTTGCATTACCACTATCAATGGCATTAATGACGTTTAGGTTTTTACAAATTGCATGGCAAATTATGACTAATACTACGGACCGCATGATTGCGAGCCATGAAGCTGAAGAAAAAATAGATGCTTTGCATGATACGGACGTTAAACAGGAGAAAAGCTAATGGCGATGTTAATGCTATTTATTATGGTGATCATATTGATGGTGATCGGTGTGCCTATTGCTATCTCCTTAGGTGCTTCTAGTATTGTCTTTCTGTTGATTCATTCCGATGCGTCACTAGCTTCTATTGCGCAAACACTGCTTAATGCCTTTACCGGTCATTACACTTTATTAGCTATTCCGTTTTTTATACTCGCCTCTAGCTTTATGGCAACGGGAGGGGTGGCTAAACGTATTATTCGTTTTGCAATTGCACTGGTTGGCTCATTACGTGGCGGTCTGGCGATGGCGTCTGTGGTGGCATGTATGATGTTTGCTGCCTTGTCAGGTTCTTCTCCTGCGACGGTTGTGGCCATTGGTGGGATTGTGATTGCTGGTATGGTAAAGAATGGTTATACCAAAGAGTTTGCCGCAGGTGTAATTTGTAATGCCGGTACGTTGGGGATTCTTATTCCACCGTCTATTGTCATGGTGGTCTATGCAGCCGCTACCGATGTGTCTGTAGGGCGTATGTTCTTGGGTGGAGTTATACCAGGTTTATTAGCGGGTTTAATGCTAATGTTTGCCATCTACCTTTATGCTCGATACAAAAAAATTCCAGCACAACCTTTTGTTGGGTGGGGAGAAGTGTTTAATGCAGCTAAAGGCGCAGGCTGGGGATTACTATTAATTGTTATTATTCTCGGTGGTATCTATGGCGGTGTATTCACACCTACTGAAGCAGCTGCTGTGGCAGCGGTGTACGCCTTTGTGATTTCTAACTTTGTATATAAAGATATGGGACCTTTATCGGACAAAGAGCCTGAGCATAAAAAAGCGAAACCCTATTTGTTAAAAGCGATGCATGTCTTTTGTCATGAAGATACCCGTAAGACGTTATACGAAGCCGGTAAATTAACTATTATGTTAATGTTTATCGTTGCCAATGCGTTGATTCTTAAACATGTATTGACGGAAGAGCGTATTCCTCAAATGATCACAGAGTCTATGCTATCAGCAGGACTTGGGCCGATTGAGTTTTTAATAGTGGTTAATCTACTGTTATTAGTTGGTGGGCAATTCATGGAGCCTTCAGGTCTGTTAATTATCGTGGCACCATTAGTGTTTCCTATTGCTATTGCATTAGGGATTGATCCAATTCACCTTGGGATCATGATGGTGGTGAATATGGAGATAGGGATGATCACGCCACCTGTTGGCTTGAATCTATTTGTGACTGCGGGTGTGGCTAAACTATCTATGATGAAAGTGGTTAAAGCTTCTCTACCGCTAGTTGGGGTGATGTTTATCTTCTTGATGATAGTGACTTACATTCCTGCTGTCTCTACTTGGTTACCTAATTTGATGATGGGGCCAGAAGTGATCACTAAGTAGCTAGTTTTTTATTAAATAGACCTTATTGAGTGGGTGTAGTAAGTCTATTTTAATATTGGTGGTTAATAAATGCTGGAGCTAATGACTCCAGCATTTTTGTATTTAACAAAAGTAATTAGAATAAGTAACTGCCTCTTACTCCTCGCTATTTCACTCTACTCCTCACTTTTAAAGTTCTGCTTTTGTAAGCCATGTTTTTGCATTTTATCGTATAAGGTTTTACGCGGTAAGGTAAGTGCTTCCATGGTGTCTTTAATACAGCCATTATTGATACTTAAGGCTTGCTCTATTAAGGTCTTTTCAAATACCTCAACTTGTTCAGACAAACTTAAGCCAGCGTTAATGTTATTATTGGCTTGATTCAAATCTGATAAACTTCCTAATAAGATGAATCGCTCTGCGGCATTTCTTAATTCTCTGACATTGCCAGGCCAATCATGACTGATTAAGGCTTGTAACGAATCAGCGGGGAGCGCGGGTGCTGCTTTTCCATAACGTGCTGCTGCGACGAGTAAGAAATGATGAAACAGTGGAGCAATATCTTCCTTACGTTGGCGTAATGGCGGTAAGTCTAAAGTGACCATGTTTAAGCGATAATAGAGATCTTGTCGAAAATGTTCGGTTTCTTTTAAATCTACTTTTGTTGCTGCTATGATCCTGATATCTAAGTCTATGGCTTTATTAGAGCCGACTCTTTCTAAAGTACGCTCTTGTAATACTCTTAACAACCTAACTTGTGCTTGCATCGGCATAGACTCAATCTCATCAAGAAATAGAGTGCCTCCCTGTGCATATTCGAATTTACCTATGCGTTGCGATTCTGCGCCGGTAAAAGCGCCTTTTTCATGGCCATATAGCTCACTCTCAATTAAGTTTTCAGGTACTGCCCCACAATTTACTGCAACAAAGTTATGCTCACTGCGTTGGCTTTGTTCGTGTAATGATCGCGCGACTAACTCTTTGCCTGTCCCCGTTTCACCATAAAGTAAAATATCCGCATGACTATCAGCAACTCGGCAGATCATCTGCTTTAAAGCAACAATACTTGGTGTATTGCCTATGATCCTAGGGCCTAATATATCTTTACTTTGTAGGGCCCTTTTTAATTCACGGTTTTCCAGGGTTAACTGTCTTTTTTCAATGGCTTTACGGGTAATCTCTATTAACCTATCTGAAGCAAAGGGTTTTTCTATGAAATCATAAGCGCCATTTCTGATTGCTTCTACTGCCATAGAGATATCACCATGACCGGTAATTAACACAATGGGTAAGTCGGCGTCTTTTTGCTGTATTGTATTTAACAGTTGTAGACCTGTGATCCCAGGTAAACGAATATCGGAGATGATCATTAAGGGAGAGTGGCTTTGCATTGCCACTAACGCGGATTCTGCGTCAGCAAAACATTGTGCTTGTATATCTGCTAAAGCAAAGCTTTGTTGATGAGCGATGCGCATATCCTCTTCATCATCAATAAAAAATATCATTGAGCGTGCTCCTTACTGCTGCTTTCATTAACTGTTTTAAGGGACAGATAGATTGGCAGGCTAATGGTGAACTCAGCGCCTTGCTCTTGTCTATTTTGGGCAGTTAATTTACCTTGCATGTTATTAATAATTTGTTGTGAAATAGAAAGCCCTAACCCTAATCCTGTTTTTTTGGTGGTAAAAAAAGGTTCAAAAAGCTGTGCTAAGTGGTTTTTATCTATGCCTGTACCTTTATCCAGTACTTTGATGATCGCTTCATTTTCGTTATAGCTAAGCCTTACTTTTATTTGTTTTTGCTGACTACCTTGCATGGATTGCAAAGCATTAGAGAGTAGGTTGATAATAATTTGCTCTAGTTGGATAGCGTCAGCTTTAACTTCAATGAAGGTGGTTGGCATATCTAATGTCAATTCAACTTGTTGACTTTTAAATTGCGCTTTAAGTAACTCTTGTGCCGCTAAAATTACCGGCTGTAACGCGACTACTTGTAATTCTCCATCGGATTTTCTCGCAAAAGATTTAAGTTGTGCACTAATTTTGGCCATACGTTCGGTTAAGGAAGTGATACGCGTTAAATTTTCATGAACATTATCTAGTTTGTCTCTGTCCAAATAAACAATGGCGTTATCAGCATAACTGCGAATGGCTGAGAGAGGGTTATTTAATTCATGACTTATGCTGGTGGATAGTTGTCCTAATACTGCGAGTTTGGCTGATTGTATAAGCTCTTTTTGAGTTGAGCGTAAAGCTGTTTCCGCTTTATGTCTTTCTTCGATTTCCGCCTGTAACGCAGACGTTCTTTCTAATACCGTCATTTCTAAGGTTTGTTTTGCTTTCGCTTCTAAACGCACTTGTTCTTGGTGGCGATGTAATTGTTGTTTAACCATGATTAAAGAGAGATAGATGAGTAAATAAAGCAAGGTGATTATTAAGGTTAAAATTAATAGTTCGATAATAATAGGGACAATCGGCGCAAAGACTCTTACTGTCCATTGCTTATCTTCAGAGACAGTGAACAAGGATAAGTAATAATTAGAGAAAGGGCGTTTATTCGCTAAAGTAAGTAAACTTGCTTGCTTATCTAATGCACCATAAATAGGTGGTAAAGATGGTATCGGGCGCTGTAAGTAACGTTTTTCATTATTGATGGCTCTGACCTGTTGTTTCGATAAAGGTTTTAAACTATGAAATAGCCAATCTGCTCTTGATGAAATAAATACGATGCCATCGTTATCGGTAACCAAAAAATCCTGCTCTTTGCCTATCCAATCCTTTTCAATTAAAGACAGATCCATCTTGACCACGATAACCCCAATCACCTGTTGTTCATTCTTAATTGGATAGGAAAAATAGTATCCTCGTTTTCCTGAACGAGACCCTAACGCAAAGTACTGCGCACGCTGCCCTTGTATTGCATCTTGGAAATAGGGACGAAAGTCGAAATTGTTGCCGATAAAAGTAGTCTCTTTTTGCCAATTACTGGCTGCAATAGTAGTCCCATGTTTATCAAGTAAGTAAGTGTCTGACGCAGTGACGATGTTATTTATAGATTGCAGATGTTTATTGATGTTATCTATGACAGATGGATTATTTGGGTATTGAAACGCGTTAAAGATGACATCCTGTGCCGATAATAACTGCGGAATAAACGCGTAGTGTCCAAGTTGGCTATCTAAGTGACGTTTAAAGCGCTCTAATTGTTGCTGGTTGCTGATTTGTAATGACTGGTAACTGGTTTGCCATAGTGTGTGGAGACTAATAACCAAGGTAATGCAGTATAATAAAAAACATAAAGTATTAATACGGCGTCCTAATGGCATATTATTAGTTGTCACAACATTATCCCTTTACTCAAAATAGGCCTATAAGTTACCTCAATCAGTGCAGTTTTATTGTTTCTTAACGCATAGTTTAGTATTTAATCTATTGATACTTATGATAATGTGAGAAAGCGCCTATTTTATTTATTATCCTAATTGTCTTTGAACTTTCTATTTATTACAAAGCCTGTGCATAGGCTAATAAAATTATCTGCTGGTGGCTTGTTTGAATAGTTTTAAGCCATTAAAAAAGTTCGCAGAATGAGTGTAAAGTAACGGGGATTTTGATCTTAAAGCATTATTAACATACAGTGCTGTCATCGTGTTTATTTTAGGCTTTGTCGCCATGCTTGGAGTAATCCATTATTGTTAGTGTTTTCTTTACCAGGATAAGGTCAGGAGAGCTACGCTCATTTATGATTTGTGTCATTGTGCGGTACTACAGTACCCTAAGGATAGAGTATGCCAATAACCATATACGGAGATAGCCTGTCAGGTAATTGTTATAAAGTGAAATTATTATGTGCTTTATTACAGATACCGCATGATTGGGTTGAGGTTGATATTTTAAAAGGGGAAACCCGTACAGATAGCTTTTTAGCCATGAACCCCAACGCAAAGATCCCGTTACTCGTCACCGAAGATCAACAATTTTTATCTGAATCCAACGCTATTCTTTATTATTTAGCACAACAAAGTGAATTGTTTCCTGAAACTCAATATCAACAAGCAATTTGCATGCAATGGATGTTCTTTGAACAATATAGCCATGAGCCGTACATTGCCGTAGCACGTTTTATTCATAAATACCTAGGCAGCCCAGCAGACCGACTTGAGGAGTTAGCGGGTAAACAAGCGGGCGGTAATAAAGCTTTAGGCGTGATGGAAGTAAGGTTGCAAGATTATCCCTATTTAGTCGGCGATGATTTTAGTATTGCTGATATTTGTTTGTTTGCTTATACGCACGTGGCCTATGAAGGCGGCTTTAATTTAAATGGTTATCCGGCGATTTTGGCTTGGATCTCACGTATAAAAAATCATGCAGATTATATTGCTATTGGCTAAGTGCTGATAAATTGTTCTATTCTCTAGCAGAGCAGGGCTAACTCTCTATTATATAACATTAAGTTATAAAATCTTAAACGACAGGGGTGCAAGAGTAGTTTACTATTCGCAACACATTTCCAGTTGAATGGCTGTGTTTTGCTTTAGAATCAATTATTTTGATGATTTTAATATTGATTTTACGGTAGAATTTGGCTGTTTTTCTGACAAATAATCATTTAGTTCAATTAATAAACAAAGATTGTGTTAATAGTAACAAACTGTCTAGGTATAAAAGTTAGATAGTCGGTTATTAAAGGTTTAACTCGCTTTCTATTAATATCGCTAGTTTGATTATTGGAATAATAATTATCTCATTAAACAATAATAGATAGGTTTAATGACACTTTTACTATAGCTAACCCAATAACGGTAATTAAAGGTAATTTTTAGTTGTTAAAGATAATTGTCTTGCTACTGAAAATAGATGGATCTTAATTAGCATATTGGAAACACCACCTATATAGGGATTACTATGAAATTATTTTTTAAAAAGGCGCTGATTGCTTTCGTAGCAGCAAGTAGTTTATTAACTGTTCCTGCATTTGCACAAGAAACTGTGAAAGTAGGTATGTCTGGTCGTTACTTCCCATTCACATTCTCTAAGCAAGATAAACTACAAGGCTTTGAAGTTGATGTATGGAATGAAATTGCAAAACGTTCAGATTACAAAGTTGAATATGTAACAGCAAGTTTTTCTGGTTTATTTGGTATGTTAGAAGCAGGTCATATCGATACTATCTCTAACCAAATCACTATTACTGAAGCACGTACTGCTAAATATGCATTCTCAACACCTTACGTGATTGACGGTGTTCAGGTTACAGTTCGTAAAGGCCGCGATGATATTCAAGGTATCGAAGACCTTAAAGGTAAAAAAGTAGCTGTTAACCTAGGTAGTAACTTTGAAGAAGTACTGCGTAAATACGATATTAACAACGAAATCAATATCGTGACTTACGATACAGGTATCGAGCAAGATGTTGCTTTAGGTCGTGCTGATGCATTTGTGATGGATCGCGTATCTTCAGTTCAATTAATTAAAGAAGCGGGTTTACCATTACAATTAGCTGGTCACCCATTTGAAGAAATTAAAAATGCGATGCCATTCTTAAACAAACCATCTCAATTAGCTATTCGTGATCAAGTTAATACTGCTTTAGCATCAATGCGCGCTGACGGTAAATTAGCTGAGATTTCTAATAAGTGGTTCGGTACAGACATTACACAATAATATTAATCCTTAAAGAGTCGTTTTTATGCAAAGTTCTTTTGATCTTCAATACATAATTGAATTAATGCCCATTTTACTTAAGTATCTTGGGGTAACAATGGAAATGGCACTTTGGGGGTTCTTATTTGCATTAATACTCGCGCTTGGTTTAGCGCTAGTGCGAGTATTTAAAATTGCTTTTATTCAACACCTTGCGTCACTTTATATTTCATTTTTTCGTGGTACACCTTTATTAGTACAGTTATTTCTTCTGTATTATGGTTTTCCACAGTTCATGCCTATCTTTGTCGGTATGGATGCATTTACTGCCGCTATTATTGGTCTGTCATTACATTTCTCTGCATACATGGCAGAAAGTATTCGAGCAGCTATCTTAGGCATTGATAAATCGCAAATGGAAGCCTGTCTTAGTATTGGTATGACACGCTTACAGGCTATGAAACGCGTTATATTACCTCAAGCATCACGTGTAGCGACCCCATCTTTAATGAATTACTTTATCGATATGATTAAAAGTACCTCTTTAGCCTTCACTCTTGGTGTCGCTGAAATTATGGCAAAAGCGCAAATGGAAGCCTCTTCTAGCTTTAAATTTTTTGAAAGTTTCTTAGCTGTTGCAGTGATTTACTGGGTAGTCGTTATCTTCTTCACGCGTATTCAACATTTATTAGAATACAGACTTAATAAGGCTTATTAATTATGATCAACGTGTCTAAATTAGGTAAAAAATTTGGTGATTTAGCCGTGCTCAAAGAGATAAACTTTGAAGTTGCTAAAGGTGAAATTGTAGTGATTATCGGCCCATCAGGGACGGGTAAATCTACATTACTACGTTGCCTAAATTATCTGGAAACACCGACTACAGGTATAATCACTATTGGGCCGGCGAGTATCGACGCGGTGGATCATAAAGCCAAAGATGTTACTGCATTACGTAAACAAAGTAGTTTTGTATTTCAAAATTATTCTTTATTTGCAAACAAAACGGCATTACAAAATGTAGCCGAAAGTTTGATTACTGTTTGGAAGGTTCCTAAGCAGCAAGCATTATCAACAGCTGAAACTATTTTAGTAAAAGTAGGTTTAGCCGAAAAACTTAATGCTTATCCTTCACAGTTATCGGGTGGACAACAACAACGTGTTGGTATTGCACGTGCAATGGCAGCAAAAGGTGAAGTCATCTTATTTGATGAGCCAACGTCAGCGTTAGATCCAGAATGGGTTGATGAAGTATTAGCGGTGATGAAACAATTAGCTTTCGAGAAACAAACCATGATTGTGGTGACCCACGAAATGCAATTTGCTAAAGAGGTCGCGGACCGAGTGATCTTTATGGAAGATGGTTACATTGTAGAGCAGGGCACACCTCAACAGATATTTTCTAATCCTGAAAATGAACGAACTAAAGCCTTTGTTAAGCGAGCTTTAAAGCAACATTAATCTATTCTAAGCTACCTCTACTCTGGGGTAGCTTTAGGCATTTCCATCCAAGGTTTCTGCTTATTATTCTTTACAAAGAATAATGTTATTACTTTGTTAAAATAGCTTTATTACTTTTTCTCTCTTGTTATAATCTCGCGCTTTATTAATTAGGCTTTATAAAGCAAGCAACTTCTATTATTTAATATAGTTAGCATAGCGGTATTAAATCATCATTAAAGGATTAATGAGTTTAACTTGATGAGAATTAAAGAATATAAAACCATTCTTTCATCATTAATAAATTAATTCTATTTCAGTAAAACACTTGTCAAAAACATTAAACCACTAATCTATATTCAATGAATGTAGATTAAGTCATTAATGGTGTTGATAAAGTCGCAACGTTAAGAGTTTCCCCTCATAGGTTCAGGGCAATCTTATTAGAAAAAGAGTAATTTACTATTAAAGTTATCTCTGAAGATTGCTTGTTTATACAATTGTATTCTACCACTTAACTATCTTAACTTAGGTTAACTCCTTACGTGATAGAGACGTTATTGAACATGATTGGTATTTTAAAAGTGTAATTTATAAATTTGTGCTGTTGAGATCGTTAATAGGCTTTTGAGCTATACGAAATCAATTTTTAACTCATTCATCTCATTAAATATGTGAGATGAAAATCATCATGGCAGACCCTATTTATGTTTTTACTTCGCGCTTTACTCTATTTAATCGTTGTTTCTGTAGTGGCAATATTGATCGATATGGAAGGTTACCAACTTCATACTCATGCTCAATATAGCGAACATACATTGACTGAACATCTTCAAGACCTATTAACTTTCAGTAGTTGTATGTTGTTTCTATGGGCAGCTAAGTTAGATAATGCATCAAATATTATTGGTAAAATATTAGCTGCGTTATTAGCGATGATGTTTGTTAGAGAGTCTGACTCGTTATTGGATCATCATGTATTTGATGGTGCTTGGCAGATCTTGGTATGTATGATTTTCATCGCGTTAATATGTTCATTACGAGGTCAGTTATCACAGATATATAAGGCTTTAAAAGCCTACACTACTCTGCCAAGTTATGGTGTGTTCTTATCTGGGTTTATTACGCTTGTAGCGTTTTCACGACTAATGGGACGAGGTTCATTTTGGCAGGCTGTGATGGGCGAACAATATGTCCGTATCGTTAAAAATATTGTAGAAGAGGGCACAGAAACCTTAGGTTATACCCTCATCTTATTGTCAGCTATTGAGTTGGTTATCAGTGCTTATCAAAAAAGAAGACAAACCATCAATGGGTAATTGAATTGGTGGTAAGTAGTTAGTGTTAAATAACTGCTTACCAGTCATTCATTCTGCCACTACACTAAAGTAGTAATTTCTACTAAAGCTCCTGATATTTATATATAATTCTGCTCAAAACCTTCCCCACAAAAAATTATTAATAATAAAAGGCAACAATATGCAGGAGCAAGACCCAATCGATTACGGACCATTAGCTGGGTTAATTGGTACATGGAAAGGCAATAAAGGTAAAGATAAATCCCCCGAAGCAGATGGGTCTACAGAACTTAATGACTACTTTGAAACGCTTGTTTTTATAGAAGCAGGTGAAACATCTAATGCCGAAGAACAAACGTTGAGCGCAGTACAATACACTCAGTTAGTACAAAGAAGCTCGACGGGAAAAATCATTCATCGTGAAGTGGGTTACTGGTTATGGGAGCAAGGTACTGAGAATGTTATCAACTCTTTGACCATACCCCGAGGGCTTTCTGTGCTTGCTGGCGGTAAAGCAATCACAAAACGCTCAACTGTATTTGAAGTTGAAGCTCGTTTAAATTGTCCTAATTGGCCAATTACCGAATCTGCATTTTTACAAACAAAGGCATCAACAAAATCATTGCAAAAAAAGATGACTCTTTCTGGTGATAAATTACAATATTCACAACATATGATATTAGATATTTATGGTAATGAATTTAATCATAATGACCATCACAGATTAATGAGAGAGGTTTTGATTACGGATAATTTAAGTTAATTAATAGTATTTAGTTAACTAATTTTGTCGATTAAATTTACAGTACATAAAGTACTACTTTTTAATTAATTTTTAACACTTTACATTTCAATGGATTACCTATTT
>NZ_QOCB01000053.1 GCF_003318165.1 Psychromonas sp. B3M02 | reverse complement strand
TCAGCTAAAACAGTGGGTTAGGTTTCGCTTCGCTACACATTATAACCCACTATTTTAGTCCGCTTAATGTGGGCGTTAGAGGTAGGGAGTACTCGTGGAAACAACATTTTTAAAAGTAGGAACAATAGTCGCTGTTACAGCATTTTATATTCCTTTCTTAATTGTTATAACCAAAGGTCTCGGGGCAAAATCTGGTCGGCGTCATTTTTATAGATCCTTGAAAAATGTATTTGAAAGAGAAACTGATGACCTTAGAGCCATAGATCAAATATCAATTATTTACAGAAAGATTTCTGAGGGAAACACTGAATTTTCGAAAAAATATAGAACTCCGATTGATATATGTGAGGATTTACTTGCTAGGGTAACAGGTTATACAAAATGGACTTTTAAGTTTCATTATTCGTTGAGTTTCACTGCAGAAGAGATTTGAAGATTGGCAAATATAGTTAAATCTATAGAAAGTGATATGCCTTTTATCTCCTTGTCGCCGAAGTATGGGAATCAACTTGATATGCTTAAACTGGCTTACGATTCCAATGATATAAGCTTAGGCTCAAACGGTTTAAAACAGTTGGCTAAAGATATTAAGTTCCTAGAGTCAACAATTGAAAGCCAAGAACGAAAAAATCGAGTTTCGACTTGGGTTTCTGTTATTGGTGTTATTTTAACTATAGTTTTTGGTGCTGTATCTATATTTCAAGTATATTCACCATTACCGAACCTCTAACAAGGTACTTAAATGGAACTAAAACAGTGGGTTACGTTTCGCTTCGCTACACATTTTAACCCACAATTTTAGTCCGCTTAGTGCGGCGTTGAGGCTGTAGAATTTCTCCGAAAAGAACGTTTTTACGTTCTTTTTTTATAATCTCTCATTGTACAAAAAACAACCTTAATTGAGCTGGTCGACTGTGAGCTAATAGCTATTATTCGCTCAGAGTTAAATGTAATGGCTAACTAAAAACCTGACTTATCCTGCCAAAGTAAATTCATTCCGATTGATTTTTCACAGCAAATTATCCCCAGTACTTTTTGAATACGCACTTTCCCATATTGTGGACAAACACCTTAATTTAAGTTCTTTTGATAAATGGTATGAGAACGACAAAGGTGGCGCTGCAGCTTACCCGCCATCAGTGATGTTGAAGATAGTTCTGTTTGGTTATTCGCGAGGGTTAGTCAGTAGCCGACGTATTGCGAATGCGTGTGAAACGAATATTACTTTCATAAGGTGTTGTTGAAAAAAGAGGGGGTGATGAGCAACCTCATTACACTTCTATTGCAAGTTTTGTCGCTAAAATGAAAGACCAAATTGAACCGTTATTTACACAAGTATTAATGATATGCGACCGTGAAGGGTTGATTGGTCGAAACATGTTTGCGATTGATGGCTGTAAAATAAGATCGAATGCCAGTAAAGAATGGAGCGGTACATTCGATGAACTTGAGCAAGCCAAGTTACGCAGAGCAAGTCAGCGAATACTTGAGCGTCATTAAGCACAAGATAGTTTAGGCGAAGATGGAGTGGCACATGATTTAAAACAGAAAGCGAAACTTGATAAAAGTGCAGAGAAAATCACGGAGTATCTAGCCACACATCAAGAAAAAACAGGCAGTAAAGGTGAGAAAGTTAAAAGCAATATAACAACCCAGACAGTGCAAAAATGACAACAAGTAAAGGCACAATACAAGGCTACAATGGGATTGCTATTAATGACGACAAACACCAAATAATATTGCAAGCACAAACATGGGGCTCAGTGGGCGAACAACAAACTTTAGAGCCGGCGGTTACTCAATTAAAACAACAACTCGATAAGCTCACTACAGAAAAACTATAAAACGAACGCACAATAAAATTCACAGTTAACAGTGGCTTTAACAGTGAAGCTAATTTGGAATTTATGGCACAAAGTGGATTCGATAGTTATATCGCGGACAATCACACTAAGTAACTGATCTATTTTACTTGTTATAATAACTTACTGCTTCGTTGTAATTTTCGAAAAGAGAACAACTATTAAATAATTAACATTTTTTAGTTAATTCTTAGTCAGACTATTTACGAAGTTAATCGTCGAGAGGCTTAAATGACGCCTTGAATTAAGCCATTTTTCCTGCCCCAAATTGAGATCATTTATTTAATGCAATTGGTATCACTTATTGCTTCGCTGTAAATTTCGTAAACGGCGCGACTATTAAAGCATTAATATGCTTTGGCTAATTCTTCGATAGACGGTTAATGAAGTGAATCTTCACAAAGCTCAATTTATGCCTCAAACTAAGTCATTTTTCTACGTGAAACTCAGAGTCCTTATTCAATATAGATGAACTGAAATGGTTTGTCAGAAGGAAATTTTTGAGGCCCTTGCCTCTTATTTAATTGCTATATTGTAAATAAGTTGCTTAAAAAGCATTTTAATGTTTATTTAACAAATTGATTTAAAGCATAGACCAACCCTTATTAACTATTACTGCAGTATTAGCTATGCTAATTATTAACATTATCGTGTGCAGTGAAACAGTTTAACTCAATGTAAAATGTTGTTATCCAATTCCTATTTACACCAAAACATATCTTCAATAAGTAGCAAGCGTGATTAACGTTAACGCTGATGTGACATTTATAATTATCTTAATTTTTTATTTGACCCTTACCTAGGGGGATAGTTTATTTTTCGGTTATTATCTTGCTGTGTAAATTATTAAGAACCAAAATATTTAATGAAACTGCTTATCACTTTTTTTTTAATAGTTACTATTCAAATTACTTTCATGCAGAAAGTGATTGGTTCTGTATCATCGTTAGAAAATGATAGTGTATCTACGCAGCATTGCGAGATGGCTATGCATGACATGGATTTAGCTCATTGTGTGACTGAATCCATGGACATGAAAAACTGTCAAGCAGACTGTGATATGATGACGGTTGTCTCTGTCGTGCATTTCATTGAAGACGAGCGACTTGTTTCATTAGTTCATTCTCAACTTCGTTATCCTTCTGTTATTATCCCTCATACTGATTACTCTCCCTCAAGTCTCTACCGACCTCCTTTATTCAGTTAATCAATTAGTACCGATCTATCTACTGTATCTGATACCAATCATAGTAAGTAACTGATCTATTTTACTTGTTAAAACAACTTATTTTTTCGTTGTAAGTTTCGTATAGGGAACAACCATTTACATCAACTTACGCCTCAAACTAAGCCATTTTTCCGGCGCAAAATTTAGATCAGTTATTTAATAC